>CAZFUK010000533.1:0-4116 GCA_964522005.1 uncultured Anaerolineales bacterium
CGGTCACCGTGACCTGTGTGGACGACAACCCGGTCGCTGTGAACGACAGCGCGACAGTAGGGCAGAACACCTCGGCGACGGCTATTCCCGTGCTCGCGAACGACACGGACATTGACGGCGGGCCGAAGACGATCAGTTCGGTGACGCAGCCGGCCAACGGCACAGTCGTCATCACCGGCGGCGGGACCGGGCTGACCTACCAGCCCAACGCCAACTTCTGCAACGCTCCGCCTGGGACCACGCTTGACACCTTTACCTACACCCTGACCCCCGGCGGCTCCAGCGCGACGGTGACGATGACGGTGACCTGTGTGGACGACAACCCGGTCGCGGTAGCCGACAGCGCGACGGTGACCGAAGACTCGACCAACAACCCCATTGATGTGCTGGCGAACGACACCGACGTGGACGTCGGGCCCAAGAGCATCAATTCGGTCACGCAGCCGGCCAACGGGACGGTGGTTATCACGGGCGGTGGGACCGGCTTGACCTACACCCCCAACCCCAACTTCTGTACCCCCGGCTCCCCGGACACCTTCACCTACACGCTGACGCCCGGCGGCTCGACGGCGACCGTCAGCGTCACGGTGACTTGTGTGGACGACCCGCCTGTGGCCGTCAACGACTCCGCGACGGTGACGGAGGACGATCCGGCGACGGCTCTTCCTGTGTTGGCGAACGACACGGACATTGACGGCGGGCCGAAGACCATCACCTCGGTGACGCAGCCGGCCAACGGCGTGGTGGTCATCACCGGCGGCGGCACGGGCTTGACGTACCAGCCCAACGCCAACTTCTGCAACAACCCGCCGGGCACGACGCTGGAGACCTTTACCTACACCCTGACGCCCGGCGGCTCCAGCGCCACAGTGACGGTCAGCGTGACCTGTGTCAACGACCCGCCGACGCTGGCGAACAACCCGATTATCTATACGACCCCTGGCAACACCCAACTCCACGTGGCGGGCAAGACCCTGCCTGGTGTCGCCTCGGTGTCCGACGCGCAGGGCGCCCTGACCAAGGCCAACCCGTCGGACGTGGACGGGCCTGGGCCGCTCCAGGCCGTCGCGGCGTCGGGCAGCTCGGCCAACGGCGGCAGCTTCAGCATCCTGGCGGACGGCTCCTTCAGCTACGTCCCGCCGGTCGGCTTCGCGGGCACCGACACGTTCACCTACCAGGTGACCGACAACGGCTCGCCGGCCGCCACGACGACGGGCACGGTCAGCGTCACCGTCGGCCAGCGGGTGTGGTACATCCGCGACGTGGTGGACGCCAACAACGCGGCGGGCGGCGACGGCCGCTCCTCCAACGCCTTCGACAGCATCGCGGCCTTCAACGCGGCGACGACCAACAACGGCGATATCGTCTACATCTTCGAGGGCAACACCGGCACGACGCCGCTGACGGGCGGCATCACCCTCAAGGACGGCCAGAAGCTGTGGGGCCAGGGGATCGCCCTCACCCTCGCCGGCTTCGGCACGCTCGTCAACGCTACGAACAAGCCGCGCCTACGCAGCACGACGTCTAGCACCCCGGCGGTCTCGGTGCCGGCCACGGCGGGCAACCGCAACAACGTGGAGATTCGCGGCCTCGACCTGGAGACGACCGGGGCGACCTCGAACGCCATTGATGTGACCTCCTCGGGGTCCAACGTGGTCGGCATTACCATCAGCGACAACAATGTGCGCGGCGCCACAGGCAAGGGGGTCAACCTCTCCGAGGGTAGCTCGGGCGCCTTCACGGCCACCCTCGACAACAACACGCTGACCGCGACAGGCAATGCCTTCGACGCGCGCACCACGGCTGGCACGGGGACGCTGACCCTCAGCCTCAGCAACACCTCGGTCAACTCCGGAGCGACGGGTATCAATGTGGATGGCTCGGCCGGCGGCACGACCTGGATTACCGGCTTCGCCAACAACACGGTGAGCGGGAACACTGCCGGTACGGGCATCAGCATCACTTCGGCCAAGTTCGACGCCACGCCAGGCGGCGGCTACCAGCAGGTCAGCGGCGGCACGACCGTTATTGGGGCATCGGGTAATGGCGTCGGCGGCGCGGGCCTCGTGATGACCAACGTCTCCGGCGACCTGGCCTTCACCGACCTGGACATCTTCGCCGACAACGGCGCGGCGCTCAGGGTGACAGGGACGGGGGCGGTCAACACGGGCGCGGGGACGGGAACTCAGGTCACAGTCGGAGCGGGCGTCGCGGTCTTCGAGGCGACGAACGGCCCGGCGGTGGACATCACCAACGCCACGATTAACCTCCAGCCGACAAGCATCAAGAGTACCAGCAGTACGACGACCGGTGTCTCGCTCGATACAGTCTTCGGGACGTTTGCGGCTGGGAGCGGCAGCCAGATCACCAGCGCGGTAGGGACCGACTTCAACATCAACGCCGGCACCGCCACCGTGACCTACAACGGCACGATCTCGGACACGACAGGGCGGCTGGTCTCGGTTACTAACACCACCGGCGGCACCAAGTCCTTCACCGGCTCGATTAGCGACTCAACCAGCGGCACGGGTCAGGGCATCTTCCTGAACAGCAACACTGGCGCGACTATCAACTTCTCGGGCGCCTTGACCTTGGGAACCGGCAGCAACGATGCCTTCACCGCGACGGGCGGCGGCACGGTCACGGCGACCGATACCACCAGTACCATCGTCACGACGACAGGTATCGCGCTCAACGTCGCCAACACGACCATTGGGGCGGGCGGCCTGAAGTTCAAGAGCATCGCGGCCGGCACGGCGGCGAGTGGCCCGACCAACGGCATCATCTTGAACAACACGGGCAGCACCGCCGGCCTGACGGTGAGCGGCACAGGCGGCGCCGGCACCGGCGGCACGATCCAGGAGACGAACGGCGCGGGCATCTCGCTGACGAGTACCCGCGATGTCAGCCTGAGCTACATGGTGGTCCAGAACGGCGCCAGCGACGGCATCAGCGGGTCGAGCGTGACCAACTTCAGCCTCGCCAACAGCAGCGTCACGGGCAACGGCGACGCCACCACCGAGCGCGGCGTGGAGTTCACCAACCTGCTCGGCACGGCGAGCATCACCAACTCGACCCTGTCCGGCAACGCCGAGGACAACCTGTATGTGACCAACTCCAGCGGGACGCTGACGCTGCTGACGGTCACGAACAGCACGTTTAGCAACACCTCTACCAGTATCGGCAACGACGGCATCTTCTTCCAGGGTACAGGCACCGCCGTCATGGCTATCAGTGTGTCGGGCAGTACCTTCAGCAACAACCGGGGCGACCACTTCCAGGCCACGACGGATGCCGACACGACCCACACGGCGCAGGTGGACGTGGTCTTCCAGAACAACACGTTGACCTGCTGCGGCGCGAACGCTGCTGGCGGTGGCATTACGCTCAACCCGTCGGGCGCCCACAAGCTGACCTTCGACGTCCTGAACAACAACATCCAGAACGCGGTCGTCTCGGCCATCACCGTCAACCTGGGTACAGCCTCGACGGCGGCGGCCCGGCTGGAAGGTACCATCTCGGGCAACACCATTGGGACGGCGGCAAACGCTGGCTCAGGCTCGTCCACAGCGAATGGCATTGACCTGATCAGCAACGGCGCGGGCACGACGACGGTCGCCGTGACCGGTAACAGCATCTACCAGTGGACCAACCTGTACGGCCTCAACATCGTCGCGCGCGACAACAGCAGTGGCACCGGCCGGCTCAACGCGACCGTCACCGGCAATACCCTCTCGATCCCCAACCTGGCCTCCGGCCTTCCGGCGGAAGCGGTCTTCCTCAACGCCGGACCGGTCGGCACCGACAACCACCAGGTGTGCCTCGATCTGGGCGGCGCGGGCGCCCTCGCCAACTCCTTCGCCGGGGCGGGCAACGCTGGCGGCGGCTACAACGACTTCCGCCTGCGGCAGCGGGCTTCGACGACGGTACGGCTGCCGGGCTATAGCGGCGGCTCCGGACCTACCGACACCGCCGCCGTGGTCAGCTACATCCAGGCCCGCAACAACGGCGCTGAAACAGGCAGCGCGACGACTAACTCGCCACCGGGCGGCGGGTTCGTGGGCGGCGCAGCTTGCCCCCTCCCGACGCTGGCCGCCAAGCGGGTCGCCGACGCGG
>CAZFUK010000534.1:0-4104 GCA_964522005.1 uncultured Anaerolineales bacterium
CAGCGCGACAGACGCCGCTGGTCGCCTTCCAATACCGCGACTTTCGCCTGCTGTGGCTCGGCCAACTCATTTCGGGCGTGGGCACACAGATGCAGTTCGTCGCCATCAACTACCACATCTACGAGCTGACCCACAGCCCGGTCGCGCTGGGCCTCATCGGCCTGTTCCGCGTGGTGCCCATTGTGCTGTTCTCGCTGCTCGGGGGCGTGGTGGTGGACGCGGTGGACCGCCGCCGGCTGCTGTTCATCACCCAGGCGTTTATGATGCTGACCGCAATGGCGCTGGGCGCGCTGTCCACCAGCGGCCACATCACGCCCGCCGCCATCTACGCCCTGACGAGCCTGGGCGCGGCGGCCGTCGCCTTCGACAACCCGGCCCGCCAGTCGCTGCTGCCGAGCCTGGTGCCGCGCAAGCACTTCGGCAACGCCGTCAGCCTCAACACCATCGCCTGGCAGGGCGCGAACATCGCCGGACCGGCGCTGGCCGGCATCGTCATCGAGCGTGTCGGCGTGGGCGCCGCCTACTGGGCCAACGGCGTGTCGTTTCTGGCCGTCATTGTCGCGCTGGCGCTGATGCGCGTGCCCGTGGCGCCTGGGGAAAAGCGCGACGTGAGCCTGGGCGCGCTGCGCGAGGGGCTGGCCTTCGTGTTCGGCCAGCCCCTCATCCGCGCGACCATGCTGCTCGACTTCATCGCCACCTTCTTTGGCGCGGCGAACCAACTCCTGCCCATCTTCGCCAAGGACATCCTCAGCATGGGCGCGCAGGGCCTGGGGCTGCTCTCCTCGGCCTCGGCGGTGGGCGCCGTCGCCATGAGCAGCGCGCTGTCGTTCATCCCGCGCCTGCGCCGCCAGGGGCCGCTGCTCCTGGTCGCCGTCAGCCTGTACGGCGTCTCGATTGCCGTCTTTGGCCTCTCGCGTAGCTTCTGGCTGTCCTTCGCCGCCCTCGCCGTGTCCGGGGCGGCCGACATCCTCAGCACCGTCATCCGTCAGACGGTGCGCCAACTGGTGACGCCCGACCGGCTGCGCGGCCGCATGCTGTCGGTCAACATGATCTTCGTCATGGGTGGGCCGCAGTTGGGCGAACTGGAAGCCGGTCTGGCGGCGGCTCTCGTCGGCGCGCCGCTCTCCGTCGCCCTGGGCGGCCTCGCCTGCCTGGCCGCCGTGGTCTGGGTCGCTATGAGCAGCCCGCGCCTACGCGAGTACGACGCCGAGCCAGAGCACGCCGCCTAGCCCTTAGGTCGGCGCCGCGACAGCAGCCCAAACACCAGCCCCCCGACCAGCCCCGCCGCCGCGCCCAGCGCCAGCGCCTGCGGTGTATTCACCACGGCCGTCACGTTGCCCTGGACACTTCCCGCCAGCAGCAGGCCGACGTTCAGGCTGCGGGCTTCCACGCTCGGCGCGAGCATCACCCCGCCGCTGCCGTCGGTGATGTGCATGCCGCCGGCCGCCAGCATGAGCGCGCCGCCGCCCTGGGTGACGGTCATGTCGCCCGCCGAGGCGATCAGCCCGCCGCCGCCCTGGACCAGGTCCAGGCTGCCGCCACAGCCGACAATCTGCGCGCCGCCCTGGGCCAGTTGCACATTGCCCTGGGCCGCGACGAGCTGCGCCCCGCCCTGTTGGAGCGTCAGGTCGCCCCGTGCGACGACGGCCAGCGCGCCGCCCTGGACCACCTCCACCTGCGTCCCGCCAATCACCAGCGCCACCGACTGGCGCACCGTCGCGCCGTTGGCGGTGACAACGCCGACCGCCGCCGTCTGAATGTTCGCCAGTTCACTCTTGACCATGCCCTGCGCCAGGCTGGGAACCTCAGCCTCGGCTGAGGGAATGGTTGGCTCCAATAAGTCAGTCATTCGTATGCTCCGTAGTACGCCGACAGGCTACCCACTATCCCCCCAATTCTACTCAGTTTTGTGACCCCTGTACACCTTGCCCCGCGCCTGTCTCACCCGTTTCTAGACAGAGTGGTGTATAATTACCCCACTGGCCCGGCGATAGCCCCTTGTTCAACCTGTTGGGCCAGTGAGGCATAGTTAAGTCATGGCGGGTGAAAGCGGGACGGAGCGTCCCTTTATCCTGGTCTCCAACGACGACGGCGTGTATAGCCCGGGGCTGCTGGCCCTCAAGCAGGCGCTCGCCCAGGTGGCCGACGTTGTCGTCCTCGCGCCCGACCGCAACCGCACGGCGGCGGGTCACAGCAAGACGATGCATAAGCCGCTGCGCGTCCAGAAGGTGACGCTGGCCGACGGGAGCGAAGCCTACGCCGGCAGCGGCTCGCCCTCCGACTGTGTCGCCCTGGCGCTGCTCGGCCTGTTCCAACGGACGCCGGACCTCGTCGTGTCGGGCATCAACCTCGGCGCGAACATGGGCCACGACCTGATCTACAGCGGCACGGTGTCGGCGGCCATGGAAGCCGTCATCTTCGGCGTGCCCGGCATCGCCGTGTCCCTCGACACCCACGCCCCACCCAACCCGGAAGCGTGGGAGGCGGCCGGCCGCTTCGCCGCCCACCTGGCGCGCCAGGTACTCGACGAGGGTCTGCCCTACGGCGTCGTGCTCAACGTCAACGTGCCCAACGTCCCCGCCGACCGGCTACGCGGCGTCGAGGTGACGCGGCTGGGCCAGCGCGTCTACCGCGATGAACTCATCGAGCGCTTTGACCCGCGCGGCCGGCCCTACTACTGGATTGGCGGCGAGGTGCCGGGCGGCGAGCCGCACGACGGCACAGACATTGGGGCGGTGGACCACGGCATGATTTCGATCACGCCCGTCCACCTGGACCTGACCGAGTATCGGTTTATGGACCACCTGCGCAGTTGGAACCTCACGCTCGACGGCGTGACCCCCGATGGGAACAGCCCTCGCGGTGGCGAGACGGTCCACCACGAGCGATAAGCACTCTTTGCAGAAAGGACTCCAGCATGGCCTCTCCAGCGACGACCCTCTCCCCCGCTCCGGCCCAGACCGCCCACCCTCGCTTTGCCTTCTTCGAGGGGCAGATCGTGCCCATCGAGGACGCCAAGGTCAGCATCATGACCCACGCCCTACACTATGGCACGGCCTGTTTTGCCGGGATTCGCGCGTATTGGAATAACCAAACGGAGCAGTTGTACGTCTTTAGGGTGAGGGATCATTATCGGCGGTTTCTCCAGTCGTGTCGGCTCCTGATGATTAACCTGCCCTACTCGGCCGACGACCTGGTCAACATTACGCTCGACCTCATCCGCCACGAGGAGTACCGCCAGGACATTTACATCCGCCCCCTGGGCTATAAGTCATTCAAGGGCATCGGCGTGCGGCTCCACGACCTGCCGGGCGACTTCACGCTCTATACCCTGCCGTTTGGCAAGTACATCGAGAACGAGTCGGGCTGCCACGCCACCGTCGCCTCGTTCCGCCGTGTGGATGACAACGCCATCCCCGCGCGCGGCAAGATCGCCGGCTCTTACGTCAACTCGGCCCTCGCCAAGAGCGAAGCCGAGATGGCGGGCTTCGATGAGGCCATCGTGCTGACCGAAGAGGGTCACGTCTCGGAGGGCAGCGCCTCCAACCTGTTCATCGTGCGCGACGGCGTGGCGATCACGCCGCCCATCACCGAGAACATCCTGGAAGGCATCACCCGCCGCACGATTACCCAGGTGCTGCGCGAGGACATGGGCGTGCCGGTCGTCGAGCGGCCCATTGACCACAGCGAACTCTACGTCTGCGACGAGGCGTTCTTCTGCGGCACGGGTGTCCAGCTCTCCATCATCACCCGCATCTCCCACCGACCGGTGGGCGATGGCGCAACAGGGCCGATTGCCGCCGAGCTGCGCGACCGCTACTTTGATATTGTCCGGGGGGCGAACGAGAAGTATTTGCACTGGTGTACGCCGGTGTACTAACGAGGGGGCAGGGCGAGGGGTGAGGGGCGAGTGACAAATCACCGCCACCCCTCACTACCCGCCACTCACTATTCATCGCTATCAGTGCGTAGGGGCCAGCAGTGCGCCTGGCCCCTACGCCTGTTTGTTGGGCCGCCATAAGGTAGGGGCGAACCTGTGCCTGTGCCCTGTACTCAGGGTATGTTCGCCCTGGGCCGACACGCAGGTCGGCCCCTACAGGATCA
>CAZFUK010000535.1:0-907 GCA_964522005.1 uncultured Anaerolineales bacterium
GACGGCCGAGCCGGCCGACCTGCTCATCGCCGAGACACTGACCGACCCCGGCATCGTCGAGGTTGGCTACCACAACGGCCAGCGCCACACCGTCACCCTGGTGGAGAAGCCCGCCCGCGACGGCCAGCCTGGCATGGACCTGAACAAGGACACGGTCTTCGTCGTGACCGGCGCCGCCGGTGGCATCACCAGCGCCATCGTCACGGACCTGGCTCTGGCGAGTAAGGGCGTGTTCTACCTCCTCGACCTGGTCGCCGCGCCCGCCCACGACGATGAGAATGTGCGCCTGTTCCGCACCGACAGGGAGGCCCTCAAGCGCAAGCTCATCGACGAAGCCAAGGGTCGCGGCGAGCGCCCGACGCCGGCCATGATCGACAAGCAGATCATGGGCATCGAGCGCAACGAGGCTGCCCTGCGCGCCGTAGAGGCGGTCGAAGCGGCGGGCGGCACTGCCCACTACTTCAGCCTCGACCTGCGCGACGGCGAGGCCGTCAGCAAGGTTGTGGAAGACATTCGCGCGCGCTACGGGCGCATCGATGTCCTGCTCCACGCCGGCGGCCTGCTCATCGACCGCACACTGCCCAACAAGGAGCCGCAGCAGTTCGACCTGGTCTTCGATGTCAAGGCTGACGGCTTCTTCAGCCTGATCAAGGCCGCCAGAGGCCTGCCCATCGGCGCGACAGTCTCCTTTAGCTCGGTCGCCGGACGCTTCGGCAACAACGGCCAGACCGACTACAGCTCCGCCAATGACCTGCTGTGCAAGATCAGCAGCAGCATGCGCGGCTGGCGGCCCGACACCCGTGGCATCGCCATCGACTGGACGGCCTGGGGTCAGATCGGCATGGCCTCGCGCGGCTCGGTTCCCGCGATCATGGAGGCGCTCGGCGTCGACATGCTCCCCGCCGAG
>CAZFUK010000535.1:917-4103 GCA_964522005.1 uncultured Anaerolineales bacterium
CCCACCATCCGCCGCGAGTTGACCTACGGCGGCACACGCGGCGAGATCCTCGTCGCCGGCCGCCTGGGCGCGTGGCTCGAAGAGAACGCCCCCGCCGGTGGCCTGGCCGTGGACAAGGCCGCAGCGGCTCTGGCCGCGACCCAGCCACCCATGCTGATGGTCGGTGAGGTCAGCGCGGCCAGGCTGTACGGTGGCCTGGAGGCCGAGACGACCCTCGACCCGAAGGCGCAGCCCTTCCTGTACGACCATCAGATCGACGGCGTGCCCGTCCTACCTGGCGTCATGGGAACCGAGGCCTTCGCCGAATTGGCGAGCGTCACCGCCCCCGGCTACCGCGTGGCGACCATCGACAACATCAGCCTGAGCAGTCCCTTCAAGTTCCACCGCCACCAGCCGCGCACGCTGTATCTGAGCGCGGTGACAGCGCCGGCTGGCGGCGACCTGGTGGCCCATACCAGCCTCCGCTCGGTCACGCAGCCCAAGCCAGAGTTGCCGCCCCAGGTGCGCGAGCACTTCACGGCGGACGTGCGGCTGACCCAGGCCGAGCGGCCCACCCCGACGGTGTCGGTCACCGCGCCAGCCAGTGGCGAGGGCCGGACGGTCGGGCGCGACGACGTGTACAAGGTCTACTTCCACGGCCCTGCTTACCAGGTGCTGGAAAAGGTCCAGGTCACGGGCGACCGCTCAGTGGGGCTGATGGCGGAGAACCTGCCCGCCAACACCGCCCCCGACGGCGTCGCCTCTATCATGGCCCCGCGGCTCATCGAGCTGTGCTTCCAGACGGCCGGCATGTGGGAGATTCTGACCAAGGGTATGATGGCGCTACCTGCGGCCATCGAGTCGGTGACGACCTACCGCCAGCCTGAGGAGGCCAACGGCCAGCGGCTGACCGCCTACGTGACGGTCCGCGATGGCGGCCAGGCCTTCGACGCCCAGGTGGTCGACGAGTCGGGCAACCTGTATGTGGATATGCGTGGCTACCGCACCGCCGAGCTTGGCCCGGTGAAGCTGTAGCCCTGGCCTACTGAGTCGTGGAGGACACGGGCTTGAACCCTCAAGGCGCTCCATCTGCGCAGCCATGCCCTCCGCGACCTGTGGCGAGCGTCACCCTCGGCGGTGAGGCGCTGTGGCTCGTCTCGGCAGCCGCCGACGACCCGGCCCTTGCCGCCGGGATAGCGCCCCACGGCCTCCTCGCCGCCAACGAGGCGGCGCGGCTGGCGACCTTTATGATAGCCAAGCGGCGGCGCGATTGGCTCCTGGGCCGCGCCACGGCCAAGGCTCTGCTCCAGGCCTGGCTGGCTCGCGAGTCCGTCGCGCCGCCCGCTATGGACCTTACCATTCAATCCGAAACGACCGGCGTCCCGACGCCCTGGCTGGTCGACGACAGGGGTTACGCGCCGCTGCCCGTCAGCCTGTCCATCAGCCACTGCGACGGCCACGCCCTGTGCGCCCTCATCGACCTGCGCGATGTGCGGACGACCGTTACCCTCGGCGCAGACATGGAGAAAGTCGAGGCGCGGGCGTGGAGCTTCGTGGCCGATTATTTCACGCCGCGTGAGGTGGCGCAGGTCCAGCACGCCGCCGACGCCGATCGCGACGCAGTAGTGACAGCGGTGTGGAGCGCGAAAGAAGCCGCGCTCAAGGCCGCGCAACTCGGCTTGAGCGTCGACACGCGCGCTGTCGATATCGACCTCGGCGGCCGCCCGCCCAGCGATGACTGGCAGCCCCTCATCGTGGGTTGGGATGCGCGCCTGAATCTACCGCCGGCGGCCGCCTTCACGGGCTTGTGGCGGCGCTGGGGGCCTTATATACTTACCCTGGCCCGTCTGGACCGACCCTGACCCGTTCTGCGACCTGCGCGTCACGGCAGGCCGCCGTCATACGCAAGCCCCAGGACGGCTCACCTCAGGAGGAAGACTGTGGAAAGTTACATCAACAAGCTGCGTGAGCGCCGCGCCATCGCCGCCGGTACCCAAAAAGACACCGACACGCAGCACAAGAAGGGCCGCCTCACGGCCCGCGAGCGCGTCGATTTGCTCTTCGATCCCGGCACCTTCAACGAGATTGACACCCTCGTCACCCCGCGCTACGAGTCGTACATGGGCGGCAAGTCCTCGCGCTACGGCGACGGCTGCATCACCGGCTTTGGCCTCATCAACGGCCGCCAGGCCTTCGTCGCCGCGCAGGATGCGATGGTCATGGGCGGCTCGCTGGGCGAGATGCACGCTAACAAGATCGTCAAGGCCATGCGCATGGCCCTGGCCTACGGCGTCCCCTTCATCGCCATTAACGACTCCGGCGGCGCGCGTATCCAGGAGGGCGTCGACAGCCTGGGCGGCTACGCCCGCATCTTCGACGCCAACTGCGAGTCCTCCGGCGTCATCCCCCAGATCGCCGTCATCATGGGGCCGTGCGCGGGCGGCGCGGTCTATTCCCCTGCCCTCACCGACTTCGTCTTCATGACCGAGAATAGCTATATGTTCATCACCGGCCCGGACGTCGTCCGCGCCGTCATGCAGGAGGACGTGAGCCAGGAGCAGTTAGGCGGCGGTCTCGTCCATAGCCGCGAGAGCGGCGTCAGCCACTTCCTCGCCAAGGACGACCGCGAATGCCTGGCGACGGTACGCGAGTTGATGGGCTATCTGCCCAACAACAACCTGGACGAGCCGCCCTACGTCACGCCCAACGATGACCCGGAGCGCCGCTGCCCTGAGTTGGAGACCATCGTCCCCACCGACTCCCGCAAGCCCTACGACGTGCGCCAGGTTATCGCCAGCGTCGTCGACGACGGCCGCTTCCTGGAAGTGCACCAGCTCTGGGCGGAGAACATGGTCGTCGGCTACGCGCGCCTCAACGGCCACGTGATCGGCATCGTCGCCAACCAGCCCATGTATCTGGCGGGCTGCATCGATATCAAGGCGTCCATCAAGGCCGCCCACTTAATCCGTACCTGCGACGCCTATAACATCCCCATTGTCACCCTGCAGGACGTGCCCGGCTTCCTGCCCGGCACCGACCAGGAGTACGGCGGCATCATCCGCAACGGCGCGCGCATGATCTACGCCTACTCCGAGGCCGTCGTGCCCAAGCTGATGGTCATCCTGCGCAAGAGCTACGGCGGCGCCTACTGCGTCATGAGCAGCAAGGGCCTGCGCGGCGACCTGCTCTATGCCTGGCCCAACGCCG
>CAZFUK010000536.1:0-4080 GCA_964522005.1 uncultured Anaerolineales bacterium
GAGCTACGACCTGTTCGCCTGCTCCGGCATCCTGTTTAACCACGAAAGCCCCCGCCGCGGGCTGGAGTTCGTGACGCACAAAGTCACCTACCACGTCGCCAAGATCAAGCTCGGCCTGGCCGACCGCGTGCCGCTGGGCAACCTGGACGCGCAGCGCGACTGGGGCTACGCGCCCGACTATGTGCGGGCCATGTGGCTCATGCTCCAGCAGGACAAGCCCGACGACTACGTGGTGGCGACGGGCAAGACGCACTCGATTCGGCGGCTGTGCGAGGTGGCCTTTGGCTACGTCGGCCTGAACTGGGAAGACTATGTCTATGTCAACCCGGCCGACCTGCGGCCGGCCGAGGTAGACCTGCTGATTGGCGACGCCTCGAAGGCGCGGCGCGAGCTAGGCTGGGCGCCGACGGTGACCTTCGAGCAGATGATCGAATTGATGGTTGAAGCGGACCTGGAGGCCCTGCGCCACGAGCAGGTGCATATCCGGGCCTAAGGAGGCCGAGTGGCCGGTCCAATCGTCTTTGGCACCGATGGGTGGCGTGACCGCATCGCTGAGAATTACACCGTAGACAATGTGCGCCGCGTCGCGCAGGCCTTCGCCGACTATCTCCGCTCGAAGGGCGACACCTCGGCGGGCGTGGTCATCGGCTACGATAACCGCTTCCAGGCCGAGCACTTCGCCGCCGTCTCGGCCGAGGTCATGGCGGGCAACGGGATCAAGGCCTACCTGACCGAGCGCGGCACCCCCACTCCCATCATCTCCTACGCCGTCGTGGACCGCCAGGCGCTGGGCGCGATTAATATAACGGCCAGCCATAACCCGCCCCACGACTGCGGCTTTAAGGTGCGCGCCAGCACGGGCGCGGCCATCGCCCCGGAGGAGTTGAAGCTCATCGAGGCGGCCATTGGCCCGGTCGAGAGCGTCAAGAGCCTGCCGCTCAAGACGGCGGTGGCCCAGGGGCTGGTCGAACTGTTCGACGCCGCGCCCAACTACATCGAGCGGCGGATCAAGCCCCTGGTGGACCTGGACCGCCTGCGCGACGCCGGGCTGAACCTGGTCGTGGACCCCATGTGGGGCGTCGGCGCGGGCTACTTCCCCCGCCTCATCGGCGGCGGCAAGACGCGCATCACCGAGATTCACAACGTCCGCAACCCGGTCTTCCCCGAAATGTCGCGCCCAGAGCCGATTCCACCGAACGTCAACGTCGGGCTGGCGAAGGTCAAGGAGGTCGGCGCGGACATGGTCATCATGACCGACGGCGACGCCGACCGGGTGGGCGCGGGCGACGAAAACGGCGCTTTCCTGAACCAGTTGCAGGTCTATGCCCTGCTCGCGCTCTACCTGCTTGAAATTCAGGGTCAGCGCGGCGCCATTGTCAAGACGCTGTCCACCACCTCGATGCTCAACGCGCTGGGCACGCTCTACGACGTGCCGGTCTACGAGACGGGCGTGGGCTTCAAGTACGTCGGGCCGAAGATGCTCGAAACCGACGCCATGATGGGCGGCGAGGAGAGCGGCGGCTTCGCGTTTCGGGGCCTGCCGGAGCGCGACGGCATCCTGGCCGGTCTGTACCTGCTGGACTTTGTGGTGCGCACGGGCAAGAAGCCGTCGGAGTTGCTGGCCTGGCTCTACGAGAAGGTGGGCGGCCACTACTACGACCGCATTGACAACACCTTCGACGCCGGCCGGCGCGCCGAGATTCGGAAGCGGCTGGCCCACGACCCGGCCGAGTTGGCGGGCTTTCGGGTCACGCGCGTCAACCGGACCGACGGCTACAAGTTCGAGTTGGAGGGCGCGGGCTGGCTGCTCATCCGCTTCTCCGGCACCGAGCCGCTCATCCGCGTCTACACCGAGACGACGCGCCAGGACAAGGTGCAGGACATCCTCCAGGCGGGCCTGGCCCTGGCCGGCTTGAAGTGAGTTGGGCTTGCTGATAGATACGCACTGTCACCTGAACCTGGCGCAGTTTGACGCCGACCGCGAGGTGGTCCTGGCACGGGCGCGGTCGGCGGGCGTGGGCCGCGTCGTCGTCATCGGCATTGACCGGGCCACGAACCGCGAGGTGGTTGAGTTGGCCGAACGCTACCCCGACGTGTACGCCGTCGTCGGCTACCACCCCAACTCGGCCGACGAACTCGACGCCCCGGCCCTGGACCAATTGCGCGAGGACTTACGTCACCCGCGCGTCGTCGCCCTGGGCGAAATCGGCCTGGACTTCTACTGGGACCGCCAGCCCCGCGCTTTGCAGGCCGAGGTGTTCCAGGCGCAGCTAGACCTGGCGGTGGAGTCGGGCAAGCCCATCGTCGTGCATATCCGCAGCCGCCCCGAGCCGGGCCACGACGCCCACGCCGCGACGTGGGCCATCCTTCAGCGGTGGGCGGCGCGTCACCCCTGGCGCGGCACGGATCGGCCGCTGGGCGTGCTGCACTGCTTTTCGGGCGACGCCGGCCTGGCCGACGCCGCGCTAAGGGAGGGCTTCTACCTGGGGGTAGACGGCCCCGTGACGTACAAGAACGGCAAGGCGCTCCGGGCGCTGGCCCAGACCTGGCCGTTGGACCGCGTCGTGATTGAGACGGACGCACCCTACCTGCCGCCGCACCCGTATCGCGGCCAGCGCAACGAGCCGGCCTATGTCCGCCTGGTGGCCGAGAAGCTGGCCGAGTTGCACGGCCTGAACGTGGACGAGGTGGCCCCCGCCACGACGGCGGCCGCCGAGCGGTTGTTCCGCCTGCCCATAGAACCGACCGCCGATCGGGAGCCGATGGCCCATGAGTGACGTCTCCGCCTCCCTGCCCCCCGCCACCCCCACCCCCGCCGCCGACCGCTTCGCCCTGGTGCGGGCCGACCTGGACCGCCTCGAAGCGCGGCTGCGCGACGTGTCCGACGTGCCCTACCCGCCGCTGGCCGAAGTCGTGTCCCAACTCGTGCGCGCGGGCGGCAAGCGGCTGCGACCGGCCGTGGCCTTCCTGGTCAACCAGATTTACCCGGCCCCGCCCGACCGCTCGCTGGCCCTGGCGGCGGCGGTCGAGATGCTCCACACGGCCACCCTCGTCCACGACGACGTGATTGACGAGGCGGCCCTGCGGCGCGGCTTTCCGACCCTCAACACGGTCTGGTCGCCGTCGGCGACGATTCGGGCCGGCGACTACATGTTTGGCCGCGCCGCCCGCTACTCCGCCGCCACCGAGCACCCGCGCGTCATCAGCCTGTTCGCGGATACGCTGGGCGTCATCGTCAACGGCGAGTTGCGCCAACTCTACCACCGCCCGGTCGGCCTGCCCTCGCGCCAGGACTACCTGGACCGCATCTATGGCAAGACGGCCGCCCTGTTCGCGGTGGCTGCCGAGGGCGCGGCGGAGTTGGGGCGGGCGCCGGACTGGGCCGTCGCCCAACTGCGCGACTACGGCCTCCACCTGGGGATGGCGTTCCAGGTGGTAGACGACATCCTGGACTTTACCGCGACCGAGGCGCAACTGGGCAAGCCGGTCGGCGGCGACCTGCGCGAGGGCATTGTCACCCTGCCCGTCATGCTCTACGCCGAGGCCGAGCCGGACTCACCCGTCCTGCGCCGGCTGTGGGACGCCTCCCGGCCGGGGGGCCGCGACCGCGACGCGGCGGTGGACGCGGTCGTGGCGGCGGTGCGGGGGTCCCCGGTCATCGAGCAGGCGCGCGACGAGGCCCACCAGATGGTGGCCCACGCCCGCGCCGCCCTGGACGGCCTGCCCGACGTGCCCGCCCGCCAGGCCCTGGACGACCTGGCCGTGTACTCGGTGGGGAGACGAGATTAGCATACTCAGTAGTCGGTAGTCGGTAGTCAGTAGTCGGTAGTCAGTAGTCAGTAGTCAGGCATCAGTTATCAGCCATCATCATCCGTCCTCCGTCCTCCGTCATCGGTCTAGCGCATGCGCCTCGCCATCGTCATCGTCAACTGGAATGTCCGCGACTTGTTGCGGCGCTGTCTGGCCTCGCTCCAGACCGCCATCGAGACGGCGGGCGTGGACACCCTCGTCGTCGTCGTGGACAACGCTTCGACCGACGGCAGCGTGGCGATGCTCCAGGCCGAGTTCCCCTGGGTCCGG
>CAZFUK010000537.1:0-4077 GCA_964522005.1 uncultured Anaerolineales bacterium
CTGTTCATTTGAGTAATTCTGTAAATTCTGTCAAAGTATTTGGTGCTCCATGTCCGCCTCTACCCCTCTCTCGTACTGGCTGGCGACTGGCCCCCGCCTCGACACGCCCCCCGACCTCCCCGACTGCGCCCAGGTCGTCGTTCTCGGCGGCGGCGTCTTCGGCGTCTCGGCCGCCCTGTTCCTGGCGCGGGCCGGCGCCGACGTGCTGGTCCTGGAGCAGCGATGCTTATCGGGTGGGGCAACCGGCCGCAACGCCGGTATCGTCGCGCCGGGCACGACCCAGAACTACCTGACCCTGGGCGAGACGGCCGGCTGGGACACCGCCCGCCAGGTCTGGCAGTTCACCGAGGACAGCTCGGCGCTACTCAAGCGGGTCCTGGTTGAGGAGGGGATTGAGGCCGAGCAGCGGGTCGAAGGGGCGCATAGCGTCGCCATGACCCCGACCGAGGTCGAAACCCAGCAGCGGACGATGGACCGGCTGGCGACCGACGGCTTCGACCTAGCGTGGCTGGACCGCAACGCCCTCCAGGACCATGTCGGCCTGCCCCTGCCGCCCGCCTTCCTGGGCAGCCGCTTCAACCCGCGCGGCATGCTCGTCCACTCGGCGCGGCTGGTCGTGGGGCTGGCGCAGGCGGCCCAGCGTTACGGGGCGCAGCTTCGGCAAGGGGTACGCGTCCTCAGCGTGGCGGAAGGCCGGGTTGAAACCGATCGGGGAACGGTGCACGCCGACCACGTTGTCCTCGCCACCAACGCCTACACCGGCCGCCTCGTCCCCGCCCTGGACGGCGTCATCGTCCCGACGCGCGGCCAGATGCGCTCCACGGTCCCGCTGCCGGGGCGCGTCTTTCGGGGGTCGTGGTCGGCCAACGAGGGTGGCGAGTACTGGCAGCAGACCCTCGACGGCTCCTGGGTTCTGGGCGGCATGCGCCGCCGCGCCGCCGACGCCGAAGTCGGCTACCTGGCCGACGACCTGAACCCCGTCGTCCAGGCCGCGCTGGACCAGTTCGCCGCCGAGCACTTCCCCGACCTGGCGTCCGCCCCAGTCAGCCACCGCTGGGCCGGCAGTATGGGCTTCACCCCAGACGGGCGGCCCCTCATCGGCCCCCTGAGAGCGGACCTGTGGATGCTGGCCGGCTGCACCGGCCACGGCATGCCCTTCGCCACCGAGGCCGGCCGCCAGATCGCCGGGTGGATTTGCCGCGGCCAACCCGACCGCGACATGACGCCCTTTGCGCCGGGGCGCTTTCTTTAAAGTGAAACGGCGGGCTGAACCCCGCCGCGTGCGAGACGCAACCCAGCCGTGGCGTTTAGGCCACGGGATACACCAGGCAGTGGTCGTTAGGCCACGGGGAAAGGCCTGCAATGACACACGACAACCCTAGCTTGCAAGACCTGGGCGATGGCCTCAGCCTGCGGCGGGGCCGGGCCGAAGATGCCGACACCCTGGCCGAGTTTTATGTCAAAGTCTTCGGCGAAACCGGCGAGCCGGCCGAAGCGCTCGGCGTCTGGACGCGCGACCTGCTGCGCCGTCCCCACCCCACGACCGGCCCGGACGATTTTACCGTTGTCGAGGACGTGGCGACAGGGCGCATCGTCTCCGCGCTGTGCCTCATCTCCCAGACCTGGACCTACGACGGCGTGCCCTTTGGCGTCGGCCGCCCTGAAATCGTCGCCACCGACCCCGACTACCGCCGTCGCGGCCTCGTCCGCCTCCAGATGGACACGGTCCACCGCTGGAGCGCGGAGCGCGGCCAGCTCGTTCAGGTCATCACGGGCATCCCGTGGTACTACCGCCAGTTTGGCTACACCATGGGTCTCCACCTCGGCGGCGGGCGTGTTGGCTACGCGGGCCAGGTGCCCACGCTCCCTGAGGGCGAACGCGAGCCTTACCGCCTGCGCCCCGCGACCGATGCGGACGCGCCTTTCCTCGCCAAACAGTACACCCAGGCCCAGCGGCGCTATGCCCTCTCCTGCCCCCGTGACGAGGCGCTCTGGCGTTACGAACTGGCCGGCCACAGCCCGGTAGGGCAGTTACAGATAGAAGTCCGCATCATCGAGACGACGGACGGGGAAGCGGTGGGCTACCTGGTCCACCCCTGGCGGCTGTGGGATAATACCCTGGTGGCGAACCAGTATGAACTCCGTCCGGGCGTCTCCTGGCTGGCCGTCACCCCCAGCGTGATTCGCTATCTGTGGACCACGGCCCAGGAGTACGCGGCGCGCGACCAGGCCCAGGCGCACGGCTTCGGCTTCTGGCTCGGCGTCGAGCACCCCGTCTACCAGGCCGCCAAGGGCCGCCTCGTCCAGACGCGGCCGCCCTACGCCTACTACGTGCGCACCCCCGACCTGCCGGCCTTCCTGTCGCGGATCGCGCCGGCCCTGGAAGCGCGCCTGGCCCAGTCCATCGCCGTCGGCCACACGGGTGAGCTAGCCATCAGCCTGTACCGCAGCGGGGTCTGCCTGACCTGGGAAGAGGGGCGGCTGGTGAAGGTAGAGCCATTTCGCCCTGGGCCGGGCAACGACGGCCACGCCGCCTTCCCCGACCTGACCTTCCTGGAGCTGCTGTTCGGCCACCGCAGCCTGGCCCAGTTGCGGGAGGTCTACCCCGACGCCTGGACGCGAGGCGACGAAGCGCGCGTCCTGCTCGAAGCCCTGTTCCCACCGCGCGTCTCGGATGTCTGGGCGCTGGGCTAGGCGTGCGCGCCGTAAGACCCAAACGCCGTCACGCGTCATATCTAGGCAGATTGACGCGCACCCTGAATCAGGCTATACTTGGGGGCGTGTTCATGCGCGTGTATAGGGAGAGGTCGCATAGTCCGGTCTAGTGCGCACGACTGGAAATCGTGTTGGGTCAAAAGCCCTCGCGGGTTCAAATCCCGCCCTCTCCGCCATCAATCGGCTCAGAGCCTTATCCCGATAACACGGGCGGGGGCCCGAAGCGGCAGCGGCTTGTGAACCTGGTCAGGACCGGAAGGTAGCAGCCATAAGCTTTCACCGCTGGGTGACTTCGGATGCCTTGGTCACGGTTATCGGGGTAAGGATCTGGGCCGATTGCTCCTTTTCAGCGAGTCCAACGTGACATCTGACCGCGAGAGCATCCCCGCCCTTCTCAAACGCCACGGCTTGTGGGCCAAAAAAAGCCTGGGCCAGCACTTCCTGATGGACCAGACCGCGCTAGACAAGATTGTGGCGGCGGGCGCCCTGACGCCTCAGGACACCGTCCTGGAAATCGGGCCGGGGCCGGGGCCGCTCACGCGCCGCCTGGCGACAGCGGCGGGGCGGGTTATCGCCGTCGAGGTGGACCCTCGCATGGTGGAGTTGCTGCGGACGGAAGTGGCCGTCGGCTTGCCCGTGACTGTCGTCCACGCCGACATCCTCCAGGTGGACCTGGCCGCCTTGATGGCCGAGCAGGGCGTGGACAACTATAAAGTCGTCGCCAACCTGCCCTACTACATCACCTCGGCCGTGCTGCGCCACATTCTCGAAGCGCGCCTCAAGCCGGGCCGCGTCGTCGTCCTGGTTCAGCGTGAGGTGGCCGAGCGGATGACGGCTCAGCCGCCCGACATGAGCCTGCTCAGCGTCAGTGTCCAGCTTTACGGCGCGCCACGCATCGTGGCCCGCGTCCCGCCGGGCGCCTTCTACCCCCCGCCCAAGGTCGAGTCCGCCGTCGTCCGCATCGAAGTCTACCCCCAGCCGGCCGTCGGCGTGACCGACGTCGAAGGCTTCTTCGAGGTCGTCCGCGCCGGCTTCGGCCAGAAGCGCAAACAACTCCGCAACTCCCTCAGCCAGGGCCTGGGTCGCCCCGCCGCCGAGATTGACCAGGCCCTCCACGCCGCCAGCATCGCCCCCACCCGCCGCGCCGAGACGCTCACGCTGGCGGAGTGGGCCGAACTCCAGAAACGCCTACGCTAGCGCCAGGCTCGGCACTACGTCCAGCGCCCAGCCGCTGCGGCGCCCCTTCTCCCAGGCGAAGTGACCCGCCGCGCCGATCATGGCCGCGTTGTCGGTACACAGCCAGATGGGCGGATAGCGCACCGGGCGGTCCGACTGCTCGGTGATGGCCGCGCGCAACGCGGT
>CAZFUK010000538.1:0-365 GCA_964522005.1 uncultured Anaerolineales bacterium
CCGCCCCCGCGGGTGTGCCCGGTGTGGGGGGGCCCCCGGGCCCCGCCCAACACCGTGCCGGGGGGCGGCGGCCGGCCGGCCGACGCGACGATGGACCTGAGCGTGTACGCCGAGGCGCTGGCCTGCCTGGCGTAGTGATGCCCTCTAGCTAGACCCTAAAGGTCTTAGAGACCTTTAGGGTCTAAACGTCTGCGCCCCTCATAATCTCCCCATCAGTTCTTCATAAAATCTGAAGATGTTCGCGCTATGCTGGAGACAGATTCGTCGTGGGCAGGGCACCAACCCCACCCCCCACCCCACCCCAGGGAAGGGAGGGGGGGGGGAAGGCTCCCCCGACCATCGCCGGGAAGGGGGGCGGGGGGGTT
>CAZFUK010000538.1:375-4066 GCA_964522005.1 uncultured Anaerolineales bacterium
ATCAGTTCTTCATAAAATCTACAGATGTTCGCGTTATGCTGGGGGCATGTCGTCCTCGTCGGGCGAGGCGCTTGCCATTCAGGGCGCATCGCTCGATAATATAGAAAGCGACGCGCGCCCTATGTTCAGACTGGTTGAGCCAACGGCTCCCGCTGGTGCGCCCTCGGTGACGGAAATAGCCTCTATGCCTCAGACCATACTGGTGGTGGATGACGAAGCCCGGCTGCGCGATATGCTGCGGGTCTACCTGGACCAGGAAGGCTATCGCGTGGTCGAAGCGGCCAACGGGCGTGAAGCCCTGTACGTGGCCCGCTACGAGAAGCCCGACCTGATCATCCTGGACCTGATGATGCCCGAGATGGGCGGCACCGAGTTCATGCGCGCTTTCAGCAAGGAAGCGGAGACGCCGGTGATCATGCTGACGGCCAAGGTCGAGGACCAGGACAAGATTCTGGGCCTGGAACTCGGCGCGGATGATTATGTCACTAAACCGTTCAATGTGCGCGAACTGCTGGCGCGGGTGCGCGCTGTGCTGCGCCGCGCCCAGCGGCCGACCCAGGAGGCGGAAGTCCTGCGCGTGGCCGATATTGTCCTGGACCGGGCCAGCGCCACGGTGCGGGTCGCCAGCCGCCTCGTGGACCTGACTCCCTCCGAATTCGAGCTGCTGGCGACCCTGATGGCCTCGCCGGGGCGCGTCTTCTCGCGGCTCGACCTGCTCGACCGCGTGTCCGGCGACGCCTACGAGGGCTACGAGCGCACCATTGACGTCCACATTCGCAACCTGCGGACCAAGATCGAGCCGGACCCCAAACACCCGCAGTACATTGAAACGGTCTACGGGATGGGCTATCGCTTCACCCCAGACCTACCGATGCCGGGCTAGGGGGAGGCTATGCTGCTCGTCCTGCGTTCACTCACCTGGAAACTCACCCTCGCCTTCCTCCTGGTCGGCCTGACCGGCGCGATTCTTGTCGCCGTCATTGTCGGCGCCCGCACCCGCTCTGAGTTCGACCGCTTCCTCACCACCCGCGACCAGGGCGTCCTCCAGGATACGTTGGAGACGTACTACGCCACCCACGGCAGTTGGGAAGGCGTGCGGGACATGCTGCGCGGTACGCCGCCGCTCGACTTCTACAGCCGCGACATGGTTCTGGCCGACGCCAACCGCGTGGTCGTGGTGGGCAACCGGGGCACACCAGTGGGCGAGACCCTCAAGCCGGATGACATGGACCTAAGCCTGCCCCTGGCGGTCAATGGCGCGATGGTAGGCTACGTCCGCTTTGGCTCCCCAACCTTCCGGCAAGAGCCGGGGCCGGCGCGGCCCCCGCCCGATGCCGTCTTCCTGGACCGAGTGAGTTGGGCGACGGGCGTGAGCGCCGGAGTCGCGGCGCTCCTGGCCCTCATCCTGGGCAGCCTCCTGGCCCGCACCCTCACCCGCCCCCTGCGTGAACTCACGGCGGCGACGCGGAGCATGGCGAGCGGGAACTTCGACCAGCGGGTGACGGTACGCTCAGCCGATGAGATCGGCCAGCTCGCCACGGCCTTCAATCAGATGAACGCGGACCTGGGCCGCGCCAGCCAACTGCGCAAGCAGATGACGGCCGACCTGGCCCACGACCTGCGGACGCCCCTCAGCATCCTGCGTGGCTATACCGAGGGCTTGCGCGAGGGGCGGCTCCAGGGCGACCGCCCCCTGTACGCCATCATGCACGATGAGGTCGTCCACCTCCAGCGCCTGGTGGAGGATTTGAGGGTGCTGTCGCTGGCCGACGCGGGCGAGTTGCGGCTGAACCGCCGCGCCGTGGACCCGCGCGCCCTGCTCGAGCGCACCGGGCTGGTCTACTTCGACCAGGCGAGCCAACGGGGGATTGGGCTGCGGGTCGAAGCGCCCGACGACCTGCCTTCCATTGAGGTAGATACCGACCGCATGACCCAGGTTCTCAACAACCTGGTCTCGAACGCGCTGCGCCACACCGAGGGTGGCGCGGTGACGCTTGGGGCCTCTGCCACGCCTCACGTCGTCACGCTGACGGTCAGCGACACCGGCGCGGGCATCCAGCCGGCGGACCTACCCTTTATCTTTGACCGCTTCTACCGCGCCGACAAGGCCCGCCAGCGTAGTGACGACACCTCGTCGGGGCTGGGGCTGGCGATTGCCAAGGCCATCGTGGAGGCGCACGATGGCGTGATCAGTGTGACCTCCACGCCCGACCAGGGCACGACCTTCACCATTATCCTGCCGACTGGCGGTGAGTCTCATCTCACCGGCGGAGACAGAAGGCCCACGCTCGCCGCGCCCGCCAGAGGCTAAACGTCTAGCGGCGTGACATTGGTAGAAACGTGACATTGATAGAGACACGCTATTGGTAGAGACACGCCATTGGTAGAGCGACGCCATTGGTAGAGACGTGACATGTCAGGTCTCTACCGGATACATCTCTACCGCATTCGCATTCTATAGGAGGTTCTTGAGCCATGACCCATCCCCCTCTAGCGGCCGAGACCCGCATCGGCCACGTGCATCTCAAGGTCGCCAACCTGGAGCGCGCGATCCAGTTCTACCGCGATGTCCTGGGCTTCGACCTGCTGCTGAACTTCGGCACGGCGGCCTTTCTCTCGGCCGGCGGCTACCACCACCACATCGGCCTCAACACCTGGGAGAGCAAGGACGGCCCGCCTCCACCGC
Source organism: uncultured Anaerolineales bacterium (assembly GCA_964522005.1). Classification (GTDB taxonomy): domain Bacteria; phylum Chloroflexota; class Anaerolineae; order Epilineales; family JAHCIE01; genus JAHCIE01. The sequence continues at coordinate 3,062 of CAZFUK010000538.1, forward strand.
CCGGCACGACCGGCCTCTACCACTTCGCCATCAACTACCCCACGCGCCGCGACCTGGCCGCCGCCCTGGTGCGGCTGCTGGACAGCGGGTGGGGCATTGACGGCGCCTCGGACCACGGCACCCACGAGGCGATCTACCTCCACGACCCTGACTTCAACGGCATTGAGTTCGCCTGGGACCGCGCGCCCGAAGAGTGGCCGCGCGTCAACGGGCAACTCGCCTTCGACCGCAAACCGCTGGACTTCGCGGGTCTGCTGGCCGAGCTAGGCGAGGGGAATCAGGTGGCCCATCTGCGCGGCCTGTCGCGCTACCGCTAATCACATCCAGGATAGGACAGACCCCAGGTTTCGCCGGAACTTGATTGCTTATCCCTGTTGTGGCTGGTTGTCACTCTGAGCAACGCGAAGGGTCTCGCTTCTCGTAAGGCGAGATGCTTCGCTTCGCTCAGCATGACAGTCGCAGCGTGTTTGCAACAGAGCAAGCAATTATTCATGCGAACCCGACACGCCCGATAGCCAAAGGAAATGACGATGACACCGCAATACGTCGGCATCCTCCATCCCGGCGAGATGGGCATCTCGCTGGCCGCCTCCGCCCAGAACAGCGGGCGCGAGGTCTACTGGGCGTCCGAGGGCCGCAGCCCGGCCACCCAGGCCCGCGCCGCCCGCTTCGGCTTGCGCGACGCCGGGAGCCTGTCCGCCCTGTGCGCCGCCTGCGAGGTCATCGTGAGCGTCTGTCCGCCCCACGCCGCCGAGGCCCTGGCGCGCGACGTGGTCGCGGCGGGCTTTCGCGGGCGATACGTGGACGCCAACGCGATAGCTCCCCAGCGCGCGGCCGAGATGGGCCAGCGCATGGCGGACGCCGGAGTTGAGTTTGTGGACGGGGGGATCATCGGCGGGCCAGCCTGGCAGCCCCAGAGTACCTGGCTCTACCTGGTGGGGCCGAACGCGGAGGCGGTGGCCGACTGCTTCGCGGCGGGGCCGTTGGAGACGCGCGTCCTGGGCG
>CAZFUK010000539.1:0-4034 GCA_964522005.1 uncultured Anaerolineales bacterium
CCTTCGGTAGCGGCAAGACTCACCTGGCCGCCGCCATCGCCAACGAACGCCTGGCGTCTGGCCGCGCCGCCCTGTTCGTCGTCGTGCCCGACCTGCTCGACCATCTGCGCGCCACCTACAGCCCCGGCAGCGCGGTCAGCTACGACGAACGCTTTGAGGCTGTGCGCACCGCGCCCGTCCTCATCCTGGACGACCTGGGCGCCCAGTCGAGCACGCCCTGGGCTACCGAGAAGCTGTTCCAGATTCTCAACTACCGCTACATAGCCCAACTGCCGACGGTCATCACGACCAACCAGCGCCTGGAGGACATCGAGGAACGCCTGCGCTCGCGTCTCCAGGATGCCGCGCTGGTGCGGCATGTCCACATCTCCGCGCCCGACTACCGCCGCAGTGGGATGGACCGCCTGGGCGGCGACCTGAGCACGCTGCGGCTGCACGGCGAGGAGACCTTCGAGAGCTTCGACCTACGGCAGAACGAGCTTCTCTCCCAGGGACAGACTGAGGCCGCCGACAGCCTCAAGCGCGCCCTGGACGCCACCCGCAAGTACGCCGAAGATCCGCGCGGCTGGTTGGTCCTGACCGGCCGGTATGGGAGTGGCAAGACGCACCTGGCCGCCGCCATCGCCAACGAGCGCGTCGGCCTGGGCGACGCCGCGCTGTTCGTCTACGTGCCGGACCTGATGGACCACCTGCGCGCCACTTTTAGCCCGCAGAGCAACGTCTCCTACGACCGCCGCTTCGAGGAAGTCCGCAATGCGCCCTTCCTGGTGCTGGACGACCTGAGCCTGGAGAGCGCCACGCCCTGGGCGCGCGAGAAGCTGTTCCAGATTCTCAACCACCGCTACATGGCCCGCTTGCCCACTGTCATCACCACCTCGACCAAAGAGGACGAGATGGACGAGCGGCTTAAAGCGCGTATCTACGACTTCCGCCGCTGCGTCGTACTGCCTATTCTCGCACCGAGCTATCATGGCGGCAAGCGGAGTGCGTCGGCGGCGTCCGCCCCCCCTCGCCGCCGGGCGGCTGGACGGTAGATGACCCGCCGCGACGCAGCGGTCACCGCCGCGACCCGTGTCCTCGCCCGCGTCTGGCCGAAGCACCCGGCGGGCCGCCTGGACCCGCCGCCCCGCCGTATCCTGGTCCTCAAGCCGTGCTGCCTGGGCGACCTGCTCATGGCGACGGCCACCCTCCGCGCCCTGCGCGAGGCCTACCCCGACGCGGTGGTTCACCTGGCCGTCGGCGTCGCCTCGCACGCCGCCGTTGCCACCAACCCGCGTATCGATTACCACGTTCCGCTTGGCTCGGTCGGCAGTGGCCGCGCGCCCGCCAGAGCCTATCTCAAAGTCGCTCGCGGCCTCCGCGCCCACCACTACGACACCGCCTTCACCCTGGACCGCTCGCCCGTGCTGGGCCTGCTACCCTGGCTGGCCGGCATCCCGCGCCGTGTCGGCCTCGACAGCGGCGGACGCGGCTTCGCCCACACCGTGCGCGTCCCCGCGCCGCCTGCCGCCCCGCGCCACGAGGCCGAGGTCTACCTGGACACCCTGCGTGCCGTCGGCCTCGCCCCCGTCGCCCCCCGCCTGGAGTTCTTCCCTTCCCCTGCCGACGAGGCCGATCTACCGTCATCAATCATCAGTCATCAGTCATCAGTCATCAATCATCAATCCTTCATCCTCCTCCACCCAGCCGGCGGCGTCAACCCCGGCATGACCCTGCTCACCAAACGCTGGCCCGCCGAGTGCTTCGCCCACCTGGCCGACCGCCTGGCCGACGAGGCGGGGGCGCGCGTTGTCCTGGTGGGCGGGCCGGGCGACCGCGAGGTGAGCGCGGAAGTCGTCCGTCACGCCCGCCATCCCCTGCTCGACCTGACGGGGCAACTGGGCTTCGGCGGGCTGGGCGCGCTGGCTGGCTGCGCCGCCCTCTACATCGGCAACGACACCGGCGCGACCCACCTGGCCGTCGCCGTCGGCGCGCCGACCATCATGCTCATGGGGCCGACCGACCCGCGCCGCTATGGCCCCTATCGCCCCACCGCGCCCGACACCGTCGCCTACGTCGCCCCGCCGGACGCCCAGCCGGACGACTACCTCGCCCTGCGCGCCGCCGCCCACCTCCAGGCTGACAGCCGCCTATCCATGCGCCACATCAGCGTGGACCAGGTCTACGGGGTGGCCCAGCGTCTGCTCGCCCGCTCCGCCTCGGAAGCCCACCATGCCCCCCCGCGTTAAGAAGCTCTACTCCGAGAACAACGACTTCCAGCGCGCGGAGACGCTGCGGCGCAACCGCCACAAGCGCCACAAGCAGCGCGAGTTCTTTGTCGAGGGTGTGCGGCCCATCAACCAGGCGCTGAGCCACGGCTGGGGGGTCAACGCCTTCTACTACACGCGGGAGAAGCGGCTGTCGGGCTGGGCCGAGGGCATTCTGGCCCAGTCTACCGCCCAGGTCCACTACGAACTACCCGCCGCGCTCATGGACAAGCTCAGCCTCAAGACCGACCCCTCGGAGCTAATCGCCCTCGTCGCCATGCCCGACGACGACCTGGCGCGGATTCCCGTCCGCCCGGACCTGCTCGTCGTCGTCTTCGACCGTCCGGCCAGTCCGGGTAACCTGGGCGCCATTATTCGCTCGTGTGACGCGCTGGGCGCGCATGGCCTGGTCATGACGGGCCACGCCGCCGACCTCTATGACCCGGAAACAGTCAGCGCCACGACCGGCTCGCTGTTCGCCCTGCCCGTGGTCCGCCTCGACGCCCCGCAGGACCTGGTGCCCTGGTTCGACACGCTCCGTCAGCGGCTCGGCGCGCTCCACGTCGTCGGCTCGGATGAGAAGGGCACGCTGGAACTGGCCGACCACGACTGGACAGCGGCCACCATCCTGGTCGTCGGCAACGAGACGTGGGGTATGAGCCAGTTCTTCCGCGCCCTGTGCGATACCGTTGTCCGCATCCCAATCTACGGCTCGGCCTCGTCCCTCAATGTGGCATGCGCGACCTCGATTCTCCTGTACGAATGCGACCGGCAGCGGCGCGGCCGCCGCTAGAGCGGGCGGAAGCCTTCGCCCCGCGTAGGCTGGTGGGCTTGGCGGCGCTCGTCCTGCTCGCCTTCGCCGTCCGCGTCTGGGGGCTGGCCGACCACAGCCTGTGGCTGGACGAGGCGCAACTCCTGGTCCGCGCCCAGAGCGACCTGCCCACGACGCTGCTGGGCCGCACGCCCCTCGACCTCGCCCCGCCGCTCTACCCCCTGCTCCTCCACCTGTGGACCCGCCTGGGCGAACCTGACTTCCTGCTGCGCTTCCCCTCGGTCGCCGCCGGCGTGCTGGCCGTCGCCGTCCTGTCTCGCCTGCGGCCGTGGCCCGTTGGCCCCCTGGCCGCCCTGCTCTACGCCGTCGCGCCGACCCAGCTTCACTACGCCCAGGAGGCCACGCCCTACGCCCTGGTCGGCCTCCTGGCCTCGGCGGCGCTGGTCGCGGCTCAGACCCTAAAGGCTTCTGAGACCTTTAGGGTCTCCAGAGCCCACAGGGATGTCAAAGTCATGCTCGCCGTGCAACCTAACCCCCCGGCCCCCTTCCCTACGAGGGAAGGGGGGGATGGTGCGGGAGGGGTCAAGCGCAGCAGCCACGGCAGGGTGTTGATAAATGGGTGCATGCCATAGGCCGCCGTCTGGTACTGGATGTGGACCACATCAGCGCCCGCGACGGCCCGCCGTACGGTCGGCCACACTCGCCAGCCCCAGCCGTCCACCACGCGCAGGACACGCGGTTCGCCCGGCGCGTCGTCCTGAGGGGCGGCAGAGGTGTCCACCCGCCGCGTCACCACGCGCACATCGTGGCCCGCCTGGACCAGGGCACGGCCTAGCTCCCGGGTGTAGTCGCCCAGCCCACCCTGGAGCGGCGGGTACTCGCCCGCGATGAAGGCGATGCACAGGGGAGCCGTCACGACTTTAACCCTGACCGCAACACCCGCCAGTACGCGCGCACCCTCTCGGCCCTGAGCGGGCGCTTGTGGCCGAGCAGCCACTTGGCCCCTTCCTCGGCTA
>CAZFUK010000540.1:0-4023 GCA_964522005.1 uncultured Anaerolineales bacterium
TCAGGGCTGCGTGCTGTTCGTGGCCCTGGTCTACGTGTTTGTCAACCTCGCCGTGGACCTGCTCTACGCCTTTATTGACCCACGCATCCGCTATAACTAACGGAGTTCCCATGCCTGCCACCGTTGCCCCGCCCCTCACCCGCGAGTCGCTCGGCATCCCCTCCGAGCGTGAGCGCTACACCCTGCGCAAGCGCATCATCCAGGCCAAGCTCAACGGGACGCTCTTGCCCGCCATGCGCGCCCACGGCATTGACATGTGGCTGCTGCTGTGCCGCGAGTTCAACGAGGATCCATTCCTCCAGGAGATTGGCGGCGGCTGGCCCGGCGTCCGCAACGCCTACCTGTTCTATGATACCGGCGCCGACGTGCCGGAGAAGGTCTTCATCGGCTCGCACGAGCAGCGCGAGGACCTCTTCGACGCCGTCTACGACGTGGTCAAGTACTACGGCTACGGCCAGGAGGGGTTGGCCCCGCACCTGCGCGATGCCGTCCACAGCCGGGCTCCGCGCCGCATCGGCATCAACACTTCGCCCACGCTGCCCATGGCCGACGGCCTGACGGCCACGCTCAAGCAGTACCTCGAAGACGCCATCGGCCCCGAGTACACCGAGCGGCTGGTCAGCGCCGAGCTTGTCGCCCGCGACTTCCGCGCCACGCGCCTGCCCGTGGAGTTCGGCCCGTTCCGCCGCCTGTGCGAGTGGACGGTGGCCTGGTGCGACGAGGGCTTCAGCCCGCGCCTGGTCATCCCCGGTCAGACGACGACCGCCGACATCCACTGGTGGATGCGGGACAAGGCCCGCGAGTTGGGGCTGGCGTGTGAGTTCCTGCCGGGCATGCGCATCAACCGCCAGGGGCAGCCGTTCCCGACCAACTCGCCCCAGCACCCCATCCTGCCGGGCGACATTGTCACCATGGACGCCGGACTGGCCTTTGACCTGTACCGCTCCGACTACCAGCGCACGGCCTACGTGCTGCGCGAGGGCGAGACCGAGCCGCCCGCCAGCCTGCGCCAGGCTTACGCCGACGCCCTCGCCGTGCGCGACAAGTGTATCGAGAACATGGTGCCCGGCGACGCCGGCTCCCAGGTCTGGCAGCGGACCATTGACTGGGCCACCTCGCAGGGCTACGACATCATGTACCCGGCCGCGGGCGGTCGGCGGGAGGTGATTACCCGGCCCCAGGTCGGCGTCTACGGCCACTCGCTGGGCAACTCGACCCACGACATCGGCGCGCGGACGGCGGTCCACTGGCCGACCGCCTACGGTGACCGGGTCGGCTACCCGCTGCGGGCCAACGAATTCTACTCCGTCGAACTGGGCGTGGTGACGCCGGTTCCGGAGTGGGATGGCCGCGCCGTGTTCATCGGCATCGAGGAAGACGTGGCCCTGACCGAACACGGCGTGGAATTCTTCGCGCCGCCGCAGAATGAACTCATCGTGATTCCGTCATGACCGAGCGCAGCAGCGGCCTGAGCTACCGCCACATCTTCGCCCAATGGCTCCCGCTCGCGCTGAGCTGGGTTATGATGAGTATCGCTTCCCCCATCGTCAGCGCCGGCATCAGCCGCCTGCCCAACGCGGCGGTCAACCTGGCGGCCTACGGCGTGACGATGGACATCGCCGTCCTGGTCGAAAGCCCGATCATCATGGTCCTGAGCGCGTCGGTCGCCCTGATTCAGGGGCGGGCGTCCTACGCGCTCGTGCGGCGTTTCGTGACCCATTTGTCCATCGTCCTGACCGCGCTGGGCCTGCTGGTCTACTTCACGCCGCTCTACGACCCGTTGTTCCTCGGCCTGATTCGGGTGCCGCCGGAAGTCGCGGAGGCGGCCCACCCCGCGCTGCGGCTGATGCTGTTGTGGCCGATGGCGATTGGCTGGCGTCGGCTGTACCAGGGCATCCTCATCAGCCGGGGCCGCACCCGCCTCGTCACTTACGGCACGGTGTGGCGGCTGGTCACCCTGGTCGCCATGACGGCGCTGGGTGTCGCCCTCGGCTGGCCCGGCGCGGTCGTCGGTGGGGCGGCCCTCGCCATGAGCGTCATCGTCGAGGCCCTGGTGATACTCTGGTGGGCGCAGCCACTGGCGCGCGGGGTCGCCGCCGTCGAGGAAGACCGACAGGCGACCCCGGTCATGTCCTACCGCCAGTTTATCGTGTTCTACCTCCCCCTGGCCGCCACCGACGTCATGCGTGTCGTCTCGCGGCCGGTCACGGTGGCCGGCATCGCGCGGGCCGCGTCCACCACCCTCTCGCTGGCCGCCTGGCCGCCCGCCCTCGGCCTGTCCAACCTCATGTCCAGCGGTGTCATGGCCCTCCAGGAGATTGTGCTGGCCCAGATCAAGGCCAGCGCCGGCCAGCGTCGGCTGGGCTTCTTCGCGTTGGGCGTGGGCGTCGCGTTTACCGTCTTACAGGCGCTGCTGACCCTGACCCCCCTGGCCGACTGGTACTTCCGCCAGGCCATCGGCCTCCCACCGGAGGTGGAAGCCCTGGCCCTGCCCACGGCCCAGGTTCTCCTGCCGCTGCCGCTGCTCCTGGCCGCCCGCAACTTTGGCCGAGGCATCCTCATCGCCCGGCGGCAGTCGGGCCATGTTCAGCGGGCGATGGCGGCCAACCTGGTCGCCTTGAGCCTCTGTCTGATAGGAGGGGTCTGGCAAGGCGGGCTGACCGGCGCGCTCCTGGCCGCCTGGGGCACGGTCGCCGCGCACGTCCTGGAAGTCGCCATTTTGATGGTCCTGACCCGACCGGCGCTGCCCCAGGCGGGCCGGACGATGAACCTGGGCGCGAGCGCGACGGATGAACAACCATTGAGTGGGTAGGGACCGGTTTGAGGAGGAAGTGTGACCCTGGCACGTTCGATACGGAGTGTCCTCCGTCGTGATGTCCTGCTGATTTGCGCCGTCATCTTCTGCGCCGACCTGGTGTCCGGCATCGTGTCGCCCACGTTCTCGCTCTACGCCAAGGGCCTGGGCGCGTCCCTGACCCTGATCGGCGTCCTGAGCAGCACGGTCGGCCTGACCCAACTGCTGACCTCGATGCCCATCGGCCTCCAGTCGGACCGGGTCGGGCGCAAGCCGGTGCTGGTGTTGGGGATGCTGGCGTTCGCCGCCGCCACCGCCGTCTTCGCCCTGTCGTCTAGCCCCTGGCTGCTCTTTCCAGGGCGTATCCTCAGCGGGCTGGCCGCCGTCTCGACCTTCTCCATCGGCGCGGCCTACGTGGGCGACATCATCCGCCCCGAAGAGCGCGGCATCGCCTTTGGCCTGTACGCCTCGTCCATGGGCCTCGGCTTCGCGGTCGGCCCGCTCATCGGCGCGTCGGTCGCCAGTTGGGGCGGCATCCCGGCTAGCTACCTGACGGCGTCGGCGCTGGGTGTGCTGGGCGCCAGCATCGCCGCGTGGGGCCTGAAGGACACGCGGCTGGTGAAGCCGGGGGTCCGGTCGCAGCGAGTGGCGCCCGCCTGGGGCAACATGCGGCTCCTGCTGCGGAACCCGGCCCTGCTGGCCGGCAGCGTAGGTAACATGCTGACCAGCATCACCTTTGGCGGCATGATCACCAACTTCTTCCCGCTCTACGTGGCCCAACTCGGCGGTACGCAGGCGGTCATCAACTCCATGTTCTCCGCGCGGGCGTTCGGCTCGACCGCCGCCCGGCTGCCCACCGGCGTCCTGTCCAGCCGACTGACCGGCTGGCTCACCATCAGCCTGGCCCTGACGCTCGTCCTCGGCATCATCCTGGCGATGTCCACCACCACGTCTCTGGTCTGGCTGGGGGCGTTGTTGGTGGTCGAGGGCGTCGGCTACGGCGCGTTCTTGACGGCGGGCAATGCGTTTGTCGCCGAGCACTCAACGCCGGCCACCCGGGGAACGGCTATTGGGGTCTACAGTACCGCCGGCAGCATCGGCAGCACGCTCAGCCCTATCCTGTTGGGCGCCATTGCCGACCTCCTGGGGGTGCGGGCCGTCATCCTGACGACGGCGCTGTTGACGGCGCTCGGCCTGACGACCATCGGCATCCTGTACGTTCGCAGCCG
>CAZFUK010000541.1:0-4019 GCA_964522005.1 uncultured Anaerolineales bacterium
CCCTCTTGTGCTGTGTTAGAAGAGGATACTCGTCTTGATGGATTCGGTCAACTGGAGGACAGAACAAGTGTCAGCAGCCGGTCAATACACCTATCAGGAAATCGTGGGGCAGGGCGAGGCGTGGGCGGCGAGCCTGGCCGCCGTCGAGGCGGAGGGCAAGCTGGCGCACTGGGTACGCGGCCACTGGACCGAGACGCTGTTTACGGGCTGCGGCTCGACCTACTACCTGTCTGAGATCGCCGCCGCGATCTGGCGGGCCTGGACCGGCGAGCCGGCCCGCGCCGTGCCCGGCTCCGAGTTGTGGCTGTTTCCGGCCACCGTCCAGCCCCAGGCTGGCTCGCTGCTCGTCACGGTGTCGCGCTCGGGCGAGACGACCGAGACGCTGCGGGCGATTGACCAGTTCGAGGCGCTCGTCGGGCGGGACTGGCTGACGGTGACCTGTCATGCCGACCGACCCATGGCCCGGCGCGCGCCCCACGCCCTGGTGGCTCGACAGGCGGAGGAGCAGAGCGTCGCGCAGACGCGCTCCTTCACCAGTATGCTCGTCCTGTGTCAGGCGCTCGCCGCCCTCGCCGGCGGCCGCCCCCTGAGCCGCCTGGCCCCTCTCCCCGACCACGCGTCTCGTTTGATTCAGACCTATGAGGGTCTGGCGCAGACTCTGGCGAACGACACGAGCATCCGCCGCTTCACCTTCCTGGGGTCGGGTGTCAACTACGGCCTGGCGTGCGAGGCGATGCTCAAGATGAAGGAAATGTCGCTCTCACCGTCCGAGGCCTTCCATACCCTGGAGTATCGCCACGGGCCGAAGTCCGTCGTCGGCCCCGACCTGCTCATCGTGGGCCTGGTCAGCGATACGGCCCACGCCCACGAGACGGCGGTGCTGGCCGAGATGCGCGACCTGGGGGCGAAGGTCCTGGCGGTGGCCGAGACGGCGCACGGCCTGACGGCGGACCACGTGGTGGAGCTTGGCTCCGGGCTGGACGAGATTGCCCGCGCTCCGCTGACCCTGCCGGTCCTGCAACTGCTGGCCTACTACCGCGCCCTCACCAACGGCATGGACCCCGACCGCCCGACCAACCTGGAGCAGGTCATCCGGCTGGAGTAGGCGGCAGGCGGCAGGCAGCAAGGAGCCGTGGCGTTTAGGCCACGGGGCGCGGCACTGCCAGACGGCGCGGTGCAGGCGGAGGGGAGCCGTGGCGTTTAGGCCACGGGCTGCCCCCGCCTATACTTTATACACTTGGCATCATCCACTTGGCATCAAGCTTGCTGAGATATTTGCTGTTCGAATGACAACGTGGGAATAAACTGTATCCGATAAGGCCTGGCTATGTCTACTCAAGAGTTTATTGCGCGCTATCCCGTCCCGCTGGACCCCTTCCAGATTGACGCCATCGAGGCGCTGTGGCGGGGGCAGTCGGTCTTTGTCGCCGCGCCGACGGGCACGGGCAAGACGATTATCGCTGAGTACGCCGTGTGGTCGGCCATGCGCGACGGGAAGCGCGTCGTCTATACCACGCCGCTCAAAGCCCTGTCGAACCAGAAGTTCCGCGACTTCCGCGAGCAGTACGGGAACGACGCGGTGGGCCTGATGACGGGCGACCTGGTCGAGAATCCGCGCGCGCCCATCATCGTCATGACCACCGAGGTCTACCGCAACATGCTGCTCCAGGGCGACGTGGGTGATATCGCGTCGGTCGTGTTTGACGAAGTCCACTACCTGGCCGACCCCGAGCGCGGCACAGCCTGGGAAGAGGCCATCATCCTGGCGCCGCAGTCGGTGTGCCTGGTCTGCCTCTCGGCCACTGTGCCCAACGCCACGGAGGTGGCCGCCTGGATCGCCGCGCTGCGCCAGGATGTGGCGCTGATTACCAGCGACCGCCGCGCCGTCCCCACGGAATACCTCTACTATGCCGGCGACGACTTGCTACCCCTGGTGGACACCGAGGGCAACGTCCTGCTCAAGAAGCCGGTGGGCGGCGAGTTGGCGCGGGCGCAGCGGTCGGGCTGGCATCCGAGGCCGGATGGCCGCGAGGGGCGCGGCCGGCCGCTGCCCATGGCCGAGCCGGCCGACGTTATCACCCGCATGGCCGAATTGGACCGCCTGCCCGCGCTGTACTTCCTGTTTGGCCGCAAGCTCGTCGAGGACGCGGCCGCCAGTTGCCGGACGCTGCCGCGTGTTCCCCATGCCGACGAACTGCTGGCCGCCTACGACCACCACCTGGCCGGGCTGCCCGCCGAGGACCGCCAACTCAAGCAAGTGACCGACCTGCGCAGCCTGCTGCCCCACGGCATCGCCTTCCACCACGGCGGCATGATGCCGGTGCTCAAAGTGTTTGTTGAGGAACAGTTCGCCGCCAACCGCCTGCGCGTCTGCTTCGCTACCGATACGCTGGCCCTGGGCGTCAACATGCCTGCCCGCACCGTCGTTATCGCTGAGCCGTCGAAGTTTGATGGCGAGCGCCGCCGCCTGCTGACGCCCAACGAGTTGCGGCAGATGTCGGGCCGCGCCGGGCGGCGAGGCATGGATACGCTGGGCACCGTCGTGATTCTCTACTCGCCGCTCGTGTCGGCTGCCCGCATGGCCGACCTGGCGCGGGGCGAACTGTGGCCGCTGGAGTCGTCCTTCTCGCCGGGCTATAACGCCCTGGTCAACCTGTGGCAGCCCGACCTGGGCGACCGGCTGCTGGTCGAGCTGACTGCCGCCTCGCTCAAGCGCTTCCAGCGCGACGACGACCTGCGCGACCTGGCGATGGAACGCTTCCGGGTATCCCGTCGGCTGCAACAACTGGAGGTGAAAGACTCAAGACTGATGACTGAAGAGGAAGCGGGTCAGTCATCCAGTCTTCAGTCTTCTAGTCTTCAGTCTTCTAAGTCTGACAAACTGCGCGAGCGGTTGCGTCGGCTTGACGAGGACATCGAGCAGGTGCGCTATCGGGCGCGGCGTGGGGCGCGGCGCTTTGTGCGGCGGCTGGAAGAGGTGCTGGGCGGCTTTGGCTACATGACCAACGACAAGCTGACGAGCCGGGCCAAGTGGCTGGAACGCATCTTCGACACCAACTCGCTGACCCTGGCCGAGATTCTCCACCGCCGCCTGCTGGACGACCTGCCGCCGGCGGAGGTGGCCGAGGTCGTCTCGTGGTTCGCCTTTGACCGCGAACTGCCCGTTGCCCCCGACCTTCCCTGGACGCCGACGCTGGCCCGTGCCCGCCGCGCCGTCTTTGACATCCACGACGAGGTGCTGCGGGCCGAGGCCCAGGCGGGCGTAGCCGTCTCGCGCTTCCTGCCCGACACCTTCGCCGGGCCGGCGCTGCTCTGGGCGCAGGGCCGCCCCCTGGCCGAGTGCGCGGCCCTGGTCCAGTTGGCTGAGGGCGACGTCATCTCCGGCTTGCAGAAGACGCTGGACCTCGTGGGCCAACTCCGCGACGCGACGCTCTACGCCTCACCGAAAGCCCAGACCCTGGCCGCCAACCTCCAGGCGGCCGCCCGCCTCATCCGCCGTGGCATCATCGAACACGCCTACCAGATGGTGCTGGCGCCCGAAGACGAGGGCGAGGCCGTCGAGGCAGGCGAGAATAGCGAGGACGGCCCGTCCGAGGGCGAGGTGGCAGCCGTCGAGCAGACGGGCCAGGCTCTTTAGAGAGAGTGTTTACACATTATAAAGGCGCACGTGGGATTGGGTCATCCCGCGTGCGCCTGTGTTAGATGGTTACGCAGTCTATTCGGCCGCCTGTCGGGCGGCGGCAACGGCCGCGTCGTAGTCGGGTTCGGCCATCTGGTCGGGAACGTACTCGGCGTGGACGATCCGCCCGGCCCCGTCAATGACGAAGACGGCTCGCTGGAGCAGCCGCCACTACCTGAGCAACACGCCGTAGTCCTGGCCGAAGGCTTCGCTCTTGTGCGCCGACAGAGCCGGGTGGACCACGCCTTCCACCGTCTGCCAGCGCGCCTGCGCGAACGGCAGGTCCATGCTGACGGTGTACACCTGGACTTCCGTCGGCAGGTCGGCGCGCAGACTCTCC
>CAZFUK010000542.1:0-4019 GCA_964522005.1 uncultured Anaerolineales bacterium
GCGCCCGCTCCGGGCGCTAGCCGCTTCGGCCCTCTTCGAGGAGACTTAGCGCGTCACCTTCGTCAGCCGCTTTGGGTATCCCCTCTCCCTTCCTGCCCCCCGAATGGGGGTGGGAGAGGGTTAGGGTGAGGGTCTTGGCGGTAGGGGCGCGGTTCTCGCGCCCAGGGCGAGGAAACCCTGCCCCTACCGCTACCCTCACTCCGGCCCTCTCCTAAGGGCGAGGGAGGGAACATCACCGCATGTTCGCCTCTTTCAAGTTCATTCCCGGCGACAGCCTGGTGCATCGCCTCGACCCGCGAACCAAGCTCATCGCGTTTCTGCTCGTCCTCGTGTGTACCATCATCCTGGACGACGCGCGGCTACTGTTCGCGCTGTTCGCGCTCGGCCTGGTCTACTATCTGCTGGCGCGGCTGCCCTGGCGGCAGACGTGGCGCGCCTGGGCCGTCGTCCTGTTCTTCGCCATCTTCCTGGTCGGCGGCTTCAGCACCATTCTGTTTGGCCGCCCGCCCGCCCAGGTCACCACCCTCCACCCCCTGCTCACCCTGCCGCCCATCACCCTACCCCTCATTGGCACGTTCCAGAAGGTGATCGCCTGGGAGACCGTATTCCTGGGCTTCGCGCGCATGCTGCGGCCGCTGGCGATCATGGCGCTGATTCTGCCCTTCTCCTTCACCACCAGCCCCTACCTGTACGGCGTCGCGTTCCGCAAGCTCGGCCTCTCGGACGGCGTCGCCTTCGCCCTGGACCTGGCGATGCGCTACGTCCCGACCATCGCGCGCGACTTCTTCATTACAGTGGATGCCCAGCGGGCGCGGGGCTACGAGTTGGAGGCCAAAGCGGCCGGCATCGTCAACATGATTCGCCGCGCCGCGCCGCTCATGGTGCCCGTGACCATCCAGGCCATCGCCGGCGGGGAAGACGTGGTCGAGGCGATGGAACTGCGGGCGTTCGGCGTCGGGCCGCGCACCTGGGCGGAGGGGGATACCCTCCGCTTCACCACCGCCGACTATGCCGTCATGGGCGTGGCGCTGCTGGTGTTCCTGACCTGTCTCGGCCTGCGCTGGTTCACCCCGTATGGGAGCTACTGGTTCCCCGCCGAGTGGTTCGCCTGAGAACCCGTGGCTATGACTGAGCGCGCGGCGGAGCGCGGCTGGACCCGCGGGGTGGACATCGCCTACTGCCTGGTGGTGGCCCTCGCCCTCCGCCTCTACCACTTGGATACCCTGCCGGGCGAGTGGTACAGCGACATCTCGGCCGTCCAGGAGCGGGTCGCTCAAATCCTGGCCGGTGGTTGGCCCTACCGCTTCAACAGCGCCCAGGGTCCGCTGTATCACTACCTCGTCGCCCCCCTGGTCCTCCTGCCAGGACACAGCTACCTCACCTACAAGCTTCTCTCGGTCCTGGCGAGCCTGGCCGTCATCGCCCTCACCATGCTGGTCGTCTATGACCTCGCCGGGCGGTCCCTGGCCCTCCTCGTCGGCTTCGTAAGCGCGGTCGGCTCGGCGCTGCTCATCTTCTCGCGCCTGGGCGACTACCTCATGATCATCCCCCTGCTGACGATAGGCATGGTCTACGGCGTGGTCCGCTTCGCCCACCACAACACGGCGCGCGCTGCGCTGGCCGCATCGGTCGTCGCCACCCTCGGCCTGTTCGCCGCCCCCCACACGGCGCTCCTGCCGCCGCTCGGCCTCCTGTTCCAGCTGCTGGACCTCCAGCGCCCCGGGCGCAGGGGTCTTCGTTATGTCGCCTACGCCCTGCTGCCGATGGCCCTCGGCGGCGCGCTGTTCGCGTGGATCGTCCTCAACAACCAGGACAACTTCCGCACGGGCTACCTGGGCGCCAAGCTGTTCGGGGCGGAGGGGATGGACTGGCCCAGCTTTGTCCAGGTCTTCCTGCGCAACCTGGGCAAGGTCGCGCTGATGTACCACGTCCGGGGCGACCACGTCTTCCGCAGCAACGCGCCCTTCCAGCCCCACCTCGACCCGGTCAGCGGCGTGTTCATGGTCATGGGGTTGGTCGGCCTGGCCCTGCGCCCCCTGCGCCGCTATGCCCCCCTGGTTCTGCTACCCCTGGTGATTCTGGCGCTGCCGTCGGCCTGGCCTGGCATCGTGGACATCGAGGTTCCCTCCGCCTCGCGCACCATCGCCAGCCTGCCCTTCGCCTACCTCCTGGTCGCCGTCGGCCTCTGGACCTTCGACCGCTTCGAACGGCGCCGCCTCCCCTTGTGGCTCAGCCAGGTTCTACTGCTCGGCCTGCTGGCCGCCATGCTGGCCCTGAACTACGAACGCTACTTCGTGGCCTACGCCTCGCACCTGCCCGCCCACAACACCCCCTTCGGCCGCCTCATCGCCCAGGACATCCAACGCCAGCCGCCCGGCAGCGCGGTCTTCGTCCTCGGCTGCTGCTGGGACGAGTGGGACATGCCGGAGCGCGAGGCGATCCAGTACGCCCTGCCCGGCCTGCCGCCCATCGTCTTCACCTGGGAGCCGCGTGGGGTCTGCGAGGAAGCCAGGGACCATCCCGGCCCGGTGGCGGTTTACCTGGACCCGGACAACCCCGAACAGCGCGATGAGGTCGCCGCCTGCCTGCCCGGCGGCGAGATGGAAACGCTCATTGGCCCCTACGGCCACTACATCTACCTGCGCTACACGGTGGACCGGGGGCCGTAGGTCCCATGACGATGATTGACGCTAGGGTGGGCCTAAGCTACAATCTAATTGCACCCTAATTGAGCTGGTGGTGGGGCAAGCTGATAGCGTGATGCCGAAGGGAGGTCATAGGATGGAACGAGTATGGCAATTGCCGGAGGCTGATACCCAATTCACTGAGGTTGTAGATGAGGCCCTGGAACATGGTCCCCAGGTCGTAGCACAGGATGGCCGTGAGGTAGCCGTCGTCATCTCGATGGAAGAGTATCGCCGCCTAAAGCAACGCCAATCACTAGCCGACTTCTTCCGCTTATCTCCTTTAGCGGGGCTGGAAGAGCTGGACCTTGAACGCGACAGAACCCCACTCGAAACACGTATTGAGTTTTAGTGTAGGCTATGAACTATCTTCTCGACACGAACGTGATTTCCGAGTACCGAAAGAAGCAGCCTAATCCGCAGGTCGTTAACTGGCTCAGTCAGGTAAATACGAAGACTGTCTACTTGAGCGTTATCACGCTAGGCGAACTCCAGAAAGGCATCTCCAAACTGGCGGATGAGCCACGTCGGACGGCCCTGCAAGAGTGGCTGGACAATGATCTCCGGGCGCAGTTCAAAGATCGGTTGGTCCCACTCGATGCCGAGATGCTCCTACTATAGGGAAAGCTTGTCGCCCG
The DNA here is from genome assembly GCA_964522005.1 of uncultured Anaerolineales bacterium. Taxonomy (GTDB): domain Bacteria; phylum Chloroflexota; class Anaerolineae; order Epilineales; family JAHCIE01; genus JAHCIE01. Next base: position 3,323 of record CAZFUK010000542.1, read on the forward strand.
GCTCGAACAGTCCGCCAGATCCTTACCTGTGATTGATTCGCTCATCGCCGCGACGGCTCTCCAGGGCGACTTTGTCCTGGTTACCCGCAACGAAGCCGACTTCGCTGCGACAGGGGTCCAATTGCTTAACCCGTGGAAGTGAGCAGGCGGTCCAGGGAAAAGTCGTGTCAGGAGCGGCTATGCCGGATAGTGCGAACCAGGGAGCCAAGGAAGCCGAAAGGGTCAACCAGCGGCGCGCGCTGCTGGTGGGAGCGGTATCCCTCGTCATCGCCCTGCTCATCATCCAGGCGCTCGGCCGCATCTACAGCAACTCCCAGGCGCTCGACCTGTTACAGGGCATGAGCGGCGCGCTCCAGTTCCTCGGCTCGGCCGTCTTCACCGCCCTCGCCACGGTCCTGGCCCTCATCCTCACCAGCGTCAGCTTCCTCGGCCAGTTACAGGCGGAACGCCTCCCCTCCCACTACCTCAGCCTCGTCCGCCAGTCCGCCCACCTGTCCATCACCGGCATGGCCCTCAGCCTGGCGCTCATGCTGCTGACCATCTTCCCCGCGTCGCGGGCCGACGCCCTGCCCCAGACGAACCTCATCGTCATTCTATATTATGTTATGATTGGCCTGGTCAGCGTCCTGGTCGGCGTCGTCATGATGCTGATGCTCCTGCTCCTGGACACCATCCAGACCATTCTCGCCTCGCTGCC
>CAZFUK010000543.1:0-575 GCA_964522005.1 uncultured Anaerolineales bacterium
GGCATGGCGTGACCGTCATCGGCGGTGTACCAGGCGGACAGGTCGGTCTCGGCAAGGGCAATCATGCGGCCTCGGTATCGCTGAACAAACGTGGCTGCGGGGCGACGTGGGGAGCGGCGACAACGCCTTGCCACGCTTCCCGCAATTCCCGCGCTTCGTAGGCCGTCAGGGTAAAGCCACCGGACAGGTCAACGGGCATAGCGAGGGCGAACACCTGGACGGTCAGCGCCAACTGCTCTAAGGCGTGCCAGCGGGCGGCGTAGACGGTGATGAGGTCGGTCATGGCGTCGGCTCCTGGTCCAGCAGGGCGCGGATAGCCTGACGGAGTTCTACCTGTCCGCCCTGATGACCTGAGTTGTAGTCATCTCGACACAAGACAAAACCCGGCACGGCGGGCGGCAGTGGAATGTGTATGCCCGCTGCCTCTTGCAACGCCTCGTAGCGGGCCTCGGCGCGGGCCGCGTCTAGCTCGTGGCGGTAGTCCTCTTGCGCTTTGGCATAGCCTGCCTCGTAAGAAACGTCTAGGCGGCTTTCGGCTTCTTATTTTCCCTCACTGAAAGCAAACGCGCCGGTGG
>CAZFUK010000543.1:585-2145 GCA_964522005.1 uncultured Anaerolineales bacterium
CCGGCACGGCGGGCGGCAGTGGAATGTGTATGCGCGCCGCCTCTTCCAACGCCGCGCGGCGGGCTTCGAGGATGGCGGCGGTGATGGCCTGCTCGGTGACGTGCCCCGACTGGCGTTCAATGTCGTAGGCCGTCAGGTGGTGGGCCTCTAGCAACTTGCGGGTTTCGTCGGTGTTCATTCCCGCCCCCCATTCTGCTTGTGCGCAGCCTTCCCCAGCCGCCATAGGACGGGGTGGGCGTTGCGCTCGACCGCTGCGGGCGTTGTGCCGGCCGCGTAGGCGTCGGCGGCCATTGATAAGTAGCGCAGGACCGCGCAGCCCTGATAGCGGGCGGGTTTAGGCGGGGTGGGTGTCTTGCGCTGGCTCATGCGGCCTCCAAAACTGTCATCATTTCGCGTAGGAGCACGGGCAGACGCTCGCGGTGGGCGGCGATCCACGAGTCGCGGTAGGCGGTGTATTCGTCGGGGTCAATGTCGCCCGGTAACAGGCGGTAGGTGCTTTGGCCGCGTGTGAGACGCGCTCCCAGGCAGCGCAGCCCGCGCAGTAGCCCGTACAACCCATGCGGGTTAGCGGCGCTCGGATAGGCCAGCCCCAGCAGCGTGTGCCAGGCCGCGCTGTCTTCCGTCAGGTCGGGGCGCGGGTCATGCATGAGGCTAATCCCCACAGTTTGATTTGTCCCATTTGTCCCAAGTGTCCCTTGTCCCTGGCGTCCTCTTTGGAGTGACACTTCTCTCTTGTTCATGGTTTGTGTACCTCTGTTCATAGCTTGAATAGGGAATTGTCCCAATATTTAGATTAAATAGACATTATACATTTGGGACAATGGGACTGTTCTCAAGTGAGAACGACCGCCGCCACTTTTCGACCTTGCGGCCATTGGCGGCGGTGATGTAGATGCACTCAGCCAGCCCTTGCCGCGCCAGTTCGTCCAGGAGCCGTCGCCCGTCGGTAGCCGTCAGGTGGAGGGGCTTGTAAATGTCACGGGTGGGACAGCCCGCTTCCCCGGCCTTATTGAGCGTTTCCAGGATGCGGTCGGTCTGGCGCTCCTCTTCCGTGTTGGCTCCCAGGGTGCGGAGCCGGTGAAGGCTGGCGCGCCACGTTTCCACGATCTGCTGAGCGCGGGCATAGTGGCGTAGCTCGACGGTGATGGGTAAGGCTGTCGCGTCCATCGTGGCTAGGACCATAGCGACCTTGATGACGTGCGTTCCCAGGCGGCCATACGAGGCGTATAGGAGTTCTTCGTTCACGTCGCCCTGGAGTAGCTCGTAGCGCGTCGCCCGTGTGTAGGCTTCCCAGGCGTCCCACACACCGGGGGCCAGGGTAACAGAGGCGGCCTCGACCTCGTTGCTCACCTCGACCACCTTACGCTTGGTGCCGTCGCTCTCTTCGATGTCCACCAGGCGAGCCGTCGGCGTCGGGAAGAGGTCGGCCATATGGCGCAGGCCCTGGCTGATGGACGGCGGTATCTGCATGGCGTCGGGGAAGAATTGAAACTGGGGCGGCTGGTCGGGGGTGACGAGGGCGAAGCGCGCCCACAGGCCGTTGCTCCAAAAGGCGTTATT
>CAZFUK010000543.1:2245-4007 GCA_964522005.1 uncultured Anaerolineales bacterium
GGCGTCATCCGCTGAGGTAACAGGTAGTGCTCCATGTCAGCGGCGTGAAAAAGGTCGTTGAGGAGCTTTAGCCCGGTCGTCTTGCTGTAGAGCGTCGAGGGCGCGATGAACAGGGCGAAGACGTTGGGATAGATCGAGGTGAAACTGACCCGCAGGACGAGCCGCCGGGCAATGGCGACAGAGGCCGCGAACAGGCCCGCCGTCTCATGAAAGCTGCGCGGGGTCATAGGGGAGGCGGCCAGGGCAAAGTCAATGTAGTCATCCAGCCAGCGCGCGCAGGGCGCGGCGTGGGCATAGACGGCGGTGGCGCTGTCCGGTAGAGCCGGCACACTGACGGCCGGCGGGGGCAGGGGTGTTTCCTCTGGCGTCGGCGCGGCCTTGCCGTTGGAAGCCAGGGTGAGCACGGGCGGGATGGGCCTGTCGCCAAAATGATTGGATGTGCCGGTGACGGCTTTGGCAATCGTGGCCTGGCCGTAGGTGCGCCCGTCGTTATAGTGGCGCTCGTGCCACTTGTCACGCATCAGGCCGGACTGCTGGAAGAGGCGATCTATCCGCGCCTCATCGCCGCCGGTCCAAAACGCCAGGGTGTTACATAGTTTCAAGTCGGCTTCGCTCTGGCTGTCGAAGCCTGCGCCGCGCCAGTCGCCGCGCCAGAGACGGTCGAAGTCTACGCCGTTGCGGGCGGCGCGGGCGCGCTCAATGAGCGCCGCGTCATCGGGTAGGGCCGTTGTCACCGGACGCGGCGGGTTGCCATTCATGGGGGTAGGGGCGTTGAACAAGCGAGCGTGAAGTGCGGCCAGCTGCGTCGTGCGCTCTTGGGGGGTAGTGGGCAGCCCTTCCCAGGCGTCGCCGGTCATCGTGAAGTAGCGGCCCTCGCTGTACATCTCGATGGCTCCCTTGCGCCGGGGGCCAGGGGGAAGACTGCCTTTGACGATGATATGAGCGCCTAAGCCAGAGGGTGAGATTTCGGTATAAGAGTTTAGCTGTTGAATAATGTCAGTCGCCCAGTCCTGGACTGTGCCGTCCGGGTCGGTGCATTTATCGAGGTCAATGCCGACGTAGGGGTCAGAGGCGGTAAACACAAAGCCGATGCCAGCAAACCCGCGCCGCGCGGCGGCTTCGACGGCCTGCTTGAAGGTGGCCCACGTCGCCGGGTCGGTGGAGGAGGCGGCCTCCCCGGTTGTGGGGCTAAACGGCACTTTGGTGGGCTTGCCGTCGCGGGTTTGGAGACGCCAGACGACCCACTGGGGGCGGTCTTTCAGTTCGGCGGGAATGGCGTCGGTGTCGAGGTGCTTCATGCGCGGCGTCCTTGACGAGCGAGATAGGCTTCGATGAGGGAAGAGGCTTCGGCCCGGTTATCTACGCTGGGCTGACCGGCCCAGCCGAGTTTACGGAGTAGCCCTAGCTGGGCCTCGGTCGGCTCCAGCCCCGCCATATGCGCCTGAATGTGGGTATCGCGCTGGCGGGTCTTAATGCGGTCTTTTTCGGTTTGGGGGAGGGTTTCGTAGTCCAGGCAATATTGAGCATAGGCCAGGGATTCGGGAGTTCCGAGGCTCTCCATAAGTTGACGAAAAAAGTCAAGCCGTTGTCGGTTGTCATCGGCCCAGTCACTGTCCGGCCAACGTTCTAATGTCTCCCGCGTGTGGCGGATGTCCTGGGCGACCTTTAACAGTACAGAGCCAACAATTTTTCGGGGTTGGTCGTACCCGGCCCGTACCGCGTCCAGGAACCGATTAGCCACTGTGCTGCGGCGGTTCTGGGG
>CAZFUK010000544.1:0-4000 GCA_964522005.1 uncultured Anaerolineales bacterium
TTCATCCAGGCGCTGCAAAACCTGGGTGACTGGCTCACGCCGGTCATGCTCCTGTTGTCCCAGCTGGGCCGCGAGGAGTTTTACCTGCTGGTCATGCCTGGCCTGCTGTGGTCCATCAACGCCGACCTGGGCTTCCGCGTCGGCCTGCTCTTCCTGACCAGCAGCAGTGTCAACGCGCTGTTCAAGCTCGCCTTCCACGACCCGCGCCCGTACTGGCTCGGCCCAGAGACCAAAGCGCTGAGCGTGGAGGGCACCTTTGGCCTCCCGTCGGGTCACGCCCAGCACTCGCTCGATGTCTGGGGCCGCATCGCGGCGGGCGTGGGCAAGGCGTGGGCATGGGTCGCGGCGCTGGCGCTGGTCTTCTTCATCAGCCTGTCGCGGGTCTACCTCGGCGTCCACTTTCCTACCGACATCCTGGCCGGCTGGCTCATCGGCGGCGGCCTGCTGTGGGCGTTCCTGCGCTGGGAGGCACCGGTGGGCCGGTGGCTCGCGCGGCAGAGCCTGGGCCGGCTGGCCGCCCTGGCCTTCGCCGCCTCGCTGGTCCCCATTCTGCTCAGCCTGGTCACGCTCACGGTCGTGATGACCATTCCCATCCCGCCGGACTGGGTGCGCAATGCCCGCGCCGTACCGGGCGGGTTCTTCGACCCCTACGCCGTCACCGACTTCTGGAGCGCGGGCGGCGCCCTGTTCGGGCTGGCCGTGGGCTGGGCGTGGACGCTGCGCCACGGCGGCTATAGCGCCAGGGGTCCGGCCTGGCAGCGTCTGCTGCGCTTTGTCGTCGGCCTGGTGGGCGTCATGGTCATCCGCCAGGGGCTAGGGGCCGTCTTCCCCCACGACGAGACGCTGACCGCCTACGTCTTTCGCTACCTGCGCTACACCCTCATCGGGTTGTGGATCAGCGGCGGCGCGCCCCTGGCCTTCGCCCGCCTGGGCCTGACGGAGTTGCGCGGCCGCCTCGTCCAGCCTCGGACCTTGCCCTAGGTCAACCGCCTCTATGCGTCGAAGGGTACCTGTCCTCTGGGCCGGCCTGTGCTTCGGCCTGGCCCTGGTTCTGCGGCTGGTCTGGCTGTCCGGCGTCCCGCGTGAGTGGTACGGCGACATCTCCATCGTCCACCATTATGTCGCCTCGATTCTGCGCTCTGAGTGGCCGTTCGGCTACCAACTGTCGGCCGGTCCGCTGTACCACTACCTGGTGGCCCCCCTCATTGCCGTGCTGGGCGCCTCGTACCTGGCCTACAAGCTGGCCTCGGTCGTGGTCAGCCTGCTGGGGCTAGCCGCCATCGCCTGGCTCGGCCATCTGATGGGCGGCGCCCGCCTCTCCCTCGCCACGCTGTTTGTCGCGGCCTGCGGCTCGTGGTATCTGGTCTTCTCCCGCCTGGGCAACTCGCAAATTCTGATCCCCCTCGTCACCGCGCTGACCCTGGGGTGCGCCCTACAGGCACTGCGCCAGGGGAGCCGACGCTGGACCCTGCTGGGCGCGATCATCGCGGCCAGCGGGCTGTACATCTACCCGCAGACCTTTGTCGTGCCCGGCCTGTACCTCCTCATACTGGGCCTCGCCGCCCTCCTGCCGCGCCCCTCCGCCCCCCGGCTGCGTCGGCTGGGCCTCGCCCTGCTCCTCATGGGCGTCCTTGCCATCCCCTTCGGCCTGATTGTCGCCCGCCAGCCCGACAACTTCGGCTCCGGCTATGTCGGCAGCAAGTTCTTCGGCAGCGGCCAACCCCTGGGGCCTCTAGTTGAGCAGTTGGGCGATAACCTGGTCAGGACCGCGCTGATGCTCCATGTGCGGGGCGACCACGTCTTTCGGAGTAACCCACCCCAGGCGCCCCAGCTAGACGGGCTGAGCGGCCTCCTGTTCCTGCTCGGCCTGGGGGTGATGCTGGCGCGCCGAGGCGAGCGCGGCGACCTGGCCTTGCTGCTGGGGTCGAGCCTGGTCCTGGTCATCCCGTCGGTCTGGCCCAACTTGCCCCCGTATGAGATCCCCTCCGCCTCGCGCACGCTCGGCATCACGCCCATGGTCTACCTCCTGGTCGGCCGTGGGCTATGCGCCGTCCTGGCGGGGCTGGCGCGCGTCTTCCGCCAGGCGCGCTGGGTTCCCCCGCTGGCCGTCGGCCTGCTGGCCGCCGCCATTGTCTATCTCAACGCGGCGCGTTACTTTGGGGACTATGCCGACCACCTACCCTACCACAACGCGGCGTTTGGCGCGCGCATCGGCCAGACGGTGGACGCGCTACCAGGGGAGACCCAGGTGTTTGTGATTGGCTGTTGCTGGGGAGCCTGGGACATGCCGGAGAAGGAGAGCATCGAGTTCGCGACCCGGCGGCGCGATGTTCACTTCGTCGCCGGCCCATCTGACGTGTGTCAGCAGGCCACGCCCGCCGCGCCCGTGCATGTCTTCTTCCGCCCGGAGGACGACGCGACGGCCGAGGCGCTGCAGACCTGCGCTCCGCACGGCGTCCTGACCACCGTGCGGAGCGAGTTCGGTGACGCTATCTATCAGGAATACGCGGCGGGACCGCCAGGTAGCTGAGCAGCCAGCCCACCAGGCCCACCTGTACCACGCTGCCGCTCCAGAAGGGGAGGGTCCAGCCCAGGTGGCCGCTCCAGGCGACGGCCAGGTAGTAGAACAGGTACAGGAGGGCGGGAACCAGGAAGGCGAACAGCCGCAGCGCGCCGGGCCGGTCGGGCGAGGGACGCAGCCGCCAGGCCAGCGTGTCGGCGGCCAGGCCGCCTAGCAGCGCGACGACGATGAGCGGCTGCGGGCCGGTCAGCAGGATGGGGCCTCGGATGACGGTCAGCAGAATCAGCGGCGCGGCGGTGAGCAGGGTCAGGCTGCCAAAGGGCAGGCGCGGCCAGCGACGCAGGGTGAACAGGCTCACCCCCACCAGCAGGGCGGCATGGATCAGCGCGCCCGTCACGCCAATCGTGGTCAGCCGCGAGTCCATCGAGGCGGCCCAGACCGTCCCAAAGGGGTGGGCGTACATGGTAAAGAAGGTGATGAGCGCGAGCAGGACGGTGCTGCCGAGCAACATCGGCCACAACTCGGCCCAGCCCTCCCCTTGCTCCGCTGAGCGCCGCCAGGCGGCCTGGGCCGGCCCGGAGCCAAGCATGGCCCCGCCGACGGCCAGGAGCAGGTGCGGCGGGCTGAGCAGGGCGTCCACGCTCCTCTCGATGCCGAACAGGGTGTGCCACCCCAGGTCGGACATGCCGCCCAGCGAGAACAGCAGGATGCCCGGCACGGCCATGTCGTAGCCAATCGGCACGGCGGCCCGCCAGGTCAGGCCCCGGCGGTGGTTGCGCCACACGGCGCCCATGAGGCTGAGGGCGGTGACGAGGAAGCCGGAGTAGAGCACGCCGTGCCAGGGGGTAAAGAACGTCTCCAACTGGGGCAGGTTGATGTGCGCCCAGCCGTCGAGGAACAGGCCGCCAATCAACCAGGTACAGCATAGCGCGATCCAGGCATCCAGCCCCAGGCTGGACGGCGCCCGGACGCGAGCCGGGAAGGGACGGGTTAACGTTTGCATCAGCTTTAGCCTTCTAGGGGCGCCTGTCCCCGCGCCTGGAACCAGGCCTCGAGCCGACCCTCTACCCAGGCTGCCTCCTCTGGCCGCAGCATGGGCGGGGGAACCGGTCGCGTATAGTCAGTGATGATGTGGTACATGGCGCCATCATAAACCGACGTGAACACCTTCTGTAACTCAAGCGGCACAGGCTGGGTTGGGTCGCGTAGCGGAACCGCCACCGTGGGCAACTCATCGCGCAGGTCAATGTCCCAGACGAGCAACTCGGACGTTCCGCGCAAGAGAAGATTAGCACAATAATGACTTCGCCTCGCCAGCCTCGCCTCACGGAAGCCCCCCCGCAACAGGTCTATTTCCAGGATATGCGCGCCCGCCTCACGTAGCTCCTGTCTCTTCCGCATCATCGCCTCGCGTCCCTCGGAGCTATTGACCTTATTGGCGGGCGACAAGACCTCAATGGCCGTCACGACTTCATGGGT
>CAZFUK010000545.1:0-3984 GCA_964522005.1 uncultured Anaerolineales bacterium
CCCGACCTTTAGGGTCTTATTTGGGAGGCGCGAAGGATACGCAGGATAGGAGACCTGACAGGTTTTCCAAAACCTGTCAGGTCTTAAGGCGTTAACGATGGACCCCCTCTCCTCTATCCTCAACCTTGACCCCGCCGCCCTGGCCGTGGTCGTCTTCCGCACCCTGGCCGTCTACCTCGTCCTGCTGGCCCTGCTGCGGCTGTTCGGCAAGCGCGAGCTAGGGCAGATGGCGCCCTTTGACCTGGTGGTGATTCTGCTCATCGCCAATGCCGTCCAGAACGCCATGGTCGGCCCGGATAGCTCCCTCACCGGCGGCCTGGTCGCGGCGCTCAGCCTGCTCAGCGCCAACTGGCTCATCAACCGCCTGGCCCTGCGCTCGGCGCGGCTCCAGCGCCTCGTCATCGGCCAGCCGGTCGTGCTCATCAACCACGGCGAGTTTGTGGACATGAACCTGCAACGCGAGGGGCTGACCCGCGACGAGGTCATCACGGCCATGCGCGAGCACGGCGTGGCGAAAGCAGAGGACGTGGAACTGGCCGTCCTCGAAGTGGACGGCATGATTAGCTTTGTCCCGGCCGACACGGAGATGAAGCGCACCAAGAAGCGGGTGCGGGGCCGCAAGCCGGCGCAGTGAGACTATCATGGGGCAGGCTCGACCGGAATCTCCCGCGCCACCTCGACCGTCTCCCGCGTCACCCGACAGGTGTAGGCGTACGCTTCGACCCCCTGGCCCGTGACCTCCGCGAACGCGGCGGCGAAGGCGGGGTCAATGCCGGCGTGCGGCGTCAGGCGCGTGGCGTCCGGGCGCTGGACGATCCAGACGACCACCGCGCGGTAGCCCTCGGCGGCCGCTCGCGCCAGCTCGCGCACATGGCGCTGGCCGCGCAGCGAGGGCGAGTCAGGCCAGCGCGCCAGCCCGTCCTCGACCAGGGTGGACGACTTGACTTCGACCAGGCAGGGGGGGCGGTCGGGAGCGGTCAGCCGAAAGTCCAGCCGACTGTCGTGGTACACCACCTCGGCGCGATCCACCGCGTAGCCCGCCAGCGGCGCGATACGCCCCTGCCCCAGGGCTTCCGCGAACAGCGGGCTTGCCAGCCGCGTATCCACCGAGACGAGCAGCCCATCACGGGTATAGGCCAGCCGCAGGTCGTAGGCCGTGCGGCGCGGCGGGCCGGGACGGGGTGGCGCCTCGACCAGCACGACCCGCGCACCGGGGTAGAGCAGTTCGAGCGTGCGGCCCGGGTTAGGCACGAAGGCCAGCACCTCGCCCAACGCCGTCGCCACGCGCGCCCGATAGCGGTTCTCGCGTTCAAGCAGGACACCGTCGAGTAGTGGGGAGGGTAGTTGCATGTGATACAGTGTAAGGTAGAGTTGATAAAGTTTGGCTTACTCTACAGCAAAGAGTGTTTCGAGTGTCACCCTGAGCGAAGCGAAGGGTCTCGCTTGACGTAAGGCGAGATGCTTCGCTTTGCTCAGCATGACAGTCGAGATGAATATGTTTTAGAGACACGTTAACATTCATCAGCCCTGCCCGCCCTTGGTATCAATTCTGCCGTCGCAGCGTCACGTCGCCCGCCGCGACCGCCGTTAGCGTCCCGTCCGCCCGCCGCACCAGCAGGCTGCCATCCTCGGCCACGTCCTCCGCCACGCCCTCCACCGTCCCGCCCACCCCCTGCGCCGCGACCGGCTGCCCCAGCGTCGCGCAGAGTCGCCGCCAGTCGGCGTAGGGCGACTGGCCGGCGCGGAGGGACTCGTAGTGTGTCTCAATGCCCAGCAGCAGGGCGTGCAGCAGAGGGACACGCTCGACCGGGTGGCCCAGGGCGGCGAGCAGGCTGCTGGGAGGCGTGCCGCCGGGCGGCGGAGGCGGGAAGTCGGCCGGGGCCAGGTTGACGTTGAGGCCGCAGCCGATAACAGCGAGGACCTGGCCGTCGCGGTCGGTGGAGGACTCGCCCAATAGCCCGGCCAGCTTGCCGCCGTCGAGCAGGATGTCATTCGGCCACTTGAGACGGGCGGCGACGCCGAGGTGAGCCGCCAGACCGTCAACCAGTCCGACGGCGACGGCCATCATGGTCTGGCCCGGCGTGGCGGGCGGCGCGGGGCGGAACAGGAGCGAGAACAGCAGACCCGCCCCCGTCGGCGACTGCCAGACGCGGCCCAGGCGGCCCTTGCCGGCCGTCTGGACATCGGCCAGCGCCAACGCTCCTTCCGGCGCTCCCTGGCGGGCCTGCTCCATCAGCCAGGTGTTGGTCGAGGGCAGCGCGTCAAAGACATGCGCCGGCCGACCGAGCCGGCGCGTGGGCAGGTCGGCGGCGAGGCGGTCAACGGTAAGAACGTCTGTCGGCATGGCGTCCCTCTGCTAACGGCGGTGTGCGTCTTGCTATGCTGGTGATGGATACAAGTATAGCCACCATTCGCGCGGAGCGAAGTGGCGACGTGACCTGTCACCTCGCTCGCGTACCCTGGGCGACCTTCGCCCTGGACGGGTTATGGACCAACTCTGGACGCCCTGGCGGATGCACTACATCCTCAAAGAGAAGCAGCAACCCGGCTGCGTCTTCTGCGCGAAGGCCGCGACGCCGGCCGACGACCGCGACAACCTCGTGGTAGTCCGCACCACGCGGGCCATGCTCCTGCTCAACATCTACCCCTACAGCAACGGCCACCTGATGGCCGTTCCCTACGCCCACGTGAGCCGGCTGACCGACCTCGACGATGACCAGGCGCTGGACCTGATGCGCCTGACGCGGCTGGCCGAGCAGGGTCTCCAGGCCGCCCTGTCACCCCAGGGCTTCAACGTGGGTATCAACCTTGGCAAGGTGAGCGGCGCCGGCCTGGCCGACCACCTCCATGTGCACATCGTCCCGCGCTGGGCGGGCGATACCAACTTCATGACGGTGATTGGCAACACGCGCACCATCCCGGAGATGCTGGAGGACACGCGCGCCAAGCTCATGCCGGCCCTGGCCGCGCTGGGCATGACGGCGGACCCCAACAGCGGGACGTGGTGGCTGAAATCATAAGGAGCGAGCTATGGCTGAACGGCACGAAGTGGTGATTGTAGGCGCGGTGCGCACGCCCATCGGCCGCTTTCTGGGCGCGCTCGCCAACACGCCCGCGACCGCGCTCGGTGGGGCCGCCATTCGGGCGGCGGTCGAGCGGGCCGGCATTGACCCGGCCACGGTGGACGAGGTCCTGATGGGCCACGTCGTCCAGGCGGGGGCGGGCCAGGCGCCGGCGCGGCAGGCCGCCCTGTCCGCCGGTCTGCCCGTCACGGTCAGCGCGACGACCATCAACAAAGTGTGCGGGTCGGGGATGAAGGCGGTGATGCAGGCGAGCCAGGCCATCCGCGCCGGCGATGCCGACATTATCGTGGCGGGCGGCATGGAGAGCATGAGCAACGGCCCCTACGTGCTGCCCCGCGCCCGCCAGGGCTACCGCCTCGGCAACGCCGAGATTGTGGATGCCGTCGTCCATGACGGCCTGTGGTGCGCGTGCGAGAACTGGCACATGGGCAGCGCGGCTGAGCACATCGCCCGCGAGTTCGGCATCACCCGCGAGGCGCAGGACGAGTTCGCCCTGAACAGCCACCTGAAAGCGATCGCGGCGCAGGACGCCGGCCGCTTCGAGGCCGAGATCGCGCCCGTGGAGCTACCCGCCAAGCAGGGCACGACCCTGTTCCGCGTGGACGAGCCGCCCCGCCGCGACACTAACGCCCGCGCCCTGGCCGGGCTGCGGCCCGCCTTCGACAAGGACGGCAGCGTCACGGCGGGCAACGCGCCCGGCCTGACCGACGGCGCGGCGGCCCTCGTCGTCATGGGCGAGGACGTGGCCGAGCGGCTCGGCCTCCAACCCCTGGCGCGGGTGCTGTCCTTCGCCCAGGGCGCGCTAGAACCGAAGCGCATCTTCGCCGCCCCGCCCATCGCCATCCGACGGCTCATGCGCCGTACGGGTCTAGACATCCACGACTTCGACTTGATTGAGGTC
>CAZFUK010000546.1:0-3980 GCA_964522005.1 uncultured Anaerolineales bacterium
TCTATGCGGGTTCACGCGGTCCAGACGGGGACGGTGCGGGTCAAATCAGCCCACCGGGCGGGGCACGGGCCGAACGTTCTGCGCGGCGTGGCCGCCCTGCTCGACATGGGCTACACGGAGCCGCTGCCGGTCTACGCCTGGGTCATCGAACACCCCGAGGGCCTGATCCTGGTGGACACCGGCGCCAGCGCCGCCGCGACCGACCCCGCCTACTTCACCTGTGAGCCGAGCTGGACGCACCGTCTCCCCTGGTCTGGCCGCCTGCGCTTCCACGTAAGCCCCGAGCAGGAGATGGGGCCGGGCCTACGGCGGCTGGGCCTCTCGCCGACGGATGTGCGCTGGGTGATTCTGACCCACCTCCACCCCGCCCACGCTGGCGGGCTGGCCCACTTCCCCCACGCCGAGGTCCTGGTAGGTCGGCAGGAGTACGAGGGGCAGCGCCGACGCCCCGACGGCGCGCTCCCCTGCCGCTGGCCGGCCGGCTTCACCCCGCGCCTGCTGGACTACCCCCACCCGCCGCTCTGGCCCTTCCCCGGCGCCTACACCCTGACCCAGGCAGCCGACGTCCACATCGTCCCCACCCCCGGCCACAGCTACGGCCACCAGTCGGTCATCGTCCAGACCCCGGAGGTGGCCTACTTCATCGCGGGCGACACGGCGTGCTCCGAAGAGCAACTGCGCGCCAAGGAGCCGGCGGGCGTCCTCCACGATGGGGGACAGGCACGCCAAACCTTGCAGCATATCCTCGACTATGTAGAATTAACGCCAACGGTCTATTTGCCCAGCCACGACCCCGACGCGCCCCGTCGGCTGGCCGAGCGCCGCACCATCGTGGACTGTGGCTGTTAAGCCAGGGAGAGGCTATGTACGATAGTGGCAAGGATTTGGTGGATGCGCAGCGCGCGACGCCTAACGTGCTCGACGCGCTGCTGGCCGGTGTGACCCAGACCCAGGCGCAAGCGGCGCGGGGCGGCGACGAGAACTGGTCGGTCGTGGAGGTAATCTGCCACCTCCACGACGCCGAAACCCGCGCCCTGGAGCGCGAGCAGGCCATGCGCGACGAGGACCACCCCTTCCTGGCCGCCTATGACCAGGAAGCCTGGGCGCGCGAGTACCAGTACGCCGACCAGGACCTACACACCGCCTTACAAGAGTTCAAGACGGTGCGGGCGCGGCGGCTCGCCCTCCTCGAAAGTCTGACCCCTGACGAGTGGCAGCGGTCGGGTCACCACGAAGAGCAAGGTGACATTACCCTCCAGGCCCACGTCCTCCACATCGTCGCCCACGACCTGGTCCACCTGGCCCAAATCGGCCGCCAGTTGGCCGGTTAGCCTGTCGGTTGGAGACGCCCAATGACAACGCCCCTCTACTATCAAGATGCCTATCTGCGCGAGTTCGACGCCGAGGTAGTCGGCCACGCCGCCGACGGCACGGTGATGCTCGACCAGACGGCCTTTTACCCGGGTGGCGGCGGCCAGCCGCACGACCTGGGTACGCTGAGCGCCGACGGCCAGACGTGGGCGGTGGACCGCCTCAAGAAGGACGGCGCGGCCGTGCTGCACTATGTCAAGGGCGCCCCGCCGCCCGTCGGCGCCCGCGTCCACAGCGTGCTCGACTGGGACCGCCGCTACGCCTTGATGCGCGTCCACACTGCCCTCCACTGTCTGTGCGGCATGATATGGCGCGAGTATGGCGCCCATGTGACCGGCGGTAACATGGAGCCGGGCCAGGCGCGCATGGACTTCGAGTTTGAGCGGATGCAGCAGGAGTTGGTGCGCGAGATCGAGGAGAAGGTCAACCGCGAGGTCCAGGTCGGGCGGGCCGTGTCCTCGCGCATCCTGCCGCGCGACGAAGCCTTCCAGATACCCGACCTCATCCGCACCAAGATCAACCTGCTGCCCGCCGGCATCACCGAGGTGCGCGTGGTCGAGATTGACGGGCTGGACTTGCAGGCCGACGGCGGCACCCATGTGCGCAACACGGCCGAGGTGGGCATGATCCGCGTGATTGGCTACGAGAGCAAGGGCCGCATCAACAAGCGGCTCCGCATCGCCATCGAGCCGTAAAGGCTCCGATAGCTACATGAGCGACAAGGGAGCGTGTTGATATGGCTCAACTTCTGATGCTGCGTCCGCATCTCCTTGATCTACCCGCCAACAACCCACTGCCACCCGGCTACGAATTGCGGTTGTTTGGTCCGGCGGACTTGCAGCGGTTAACGGAGACCCTGTCGAGTGCGTTTGAGGGTGGCTGGGATGACACGCGCGTCCGTACCGCGCTGACAGAGGCCCCGGACGTACAAGCCGTCTATGTCGTGGCCTGGCAGGGGTATCCTGTCGCGACGGCCTCCAGTCGGTTAATCGGCCGCTGGAGTGATAGATTTCCAAACGCTGGGTATGTGCATTGGGTTGGGACCCGTAAAGACCATACGGGCAAGGGCCTGGGGTCCGTGCTAGTCGCCAGGGTGTTAGAGGATTTTATCGCGCGAGGCTACCAGGCGGCTGTATTGGAGACCGATGACGAGCGGCTACCCGCGCTCAAGGTATACCTCAAGTCGGGTTTTGTTCCCGTGTACGACGTGGATGGCGAAGATCATCGCGACCGATGGTCCGCTATTTTTCAGCATCTCTTCCGTTCGGGTCAGTGAGGAGGCGGGTAGACCGCATGTTCCACGACTTTAGCCCGCCGGCCATCGTATTTCTGGACGCCTGGCATACCCTCTTTACCGTGCGGCTCCACGGCCCGCAACGCGTCGCGGCCGCCTTGCAATCGGTGGGCGTGGCCGTGGACGACGCCACGCTGCGCGCCGCCCTGGAGCGCACACGGCAAGGCATTAAGGCGCTGAACCTGCCCTTCGTGGCGACGCCCGACCACGAGCGCGACTGGTACCGCGTCTATAACGGCCTGCTGCTCCAGGCGCTCGGAGTCGAGGACCGTGGCGACCTGGCCGACCGCGTGGCCGAGGCAGCGCACTACGTGCCGCACTGCATCCTGTACGACGACACCCGTCCGGCGCTCGACGCGCTGCGGGCGGCAGGGCATCGGCTGGGCGTGCTGTCCAACGCCTACCCGTCGCTGGTGGACGCGCTGCGCGGCCTGGGCGTCCTCGACTACTTTGACCTGCTGGTCGTGTCGGCCTTCGAGGGCTGCGAGAAGCCCGACCCGGCCATCTATCAGGCGGCGTTGCGCGCGGCGCGGGTCGCGCCGGCAGAGGCCCTGTTTGTGGACGACGTCCCCGAGAACATCGAGGCGGCCAACGCGCTGGGCATGGTGGGGGTCCTGATTGACCGTGACGGCCAGCACGCCGCTACAGCGCTGCGCCGCATCACCCGGCTGACGGACCTCGTCCCGCTGTTGGAACCATCTCGTCCGACGTGAATCGCGAGGGGCACAAAGACACGCAGATGGGTGAGACTCGGGTAGACCATGATCTGCTAGAGACGCCGCAGCGCGTGGAGGTGTGGCGCGGCGGCCATGACCCGGCCGAGGGTCTGTTTGGGCCGCTGCCGGGCCTGCGGCTGGGCGACGTGGTCGCCTACGAGTGGGGCTTGCCCGCCCGCTACGTCCCGGCGCCGGGCCGCACGAGCGTCGAGCGGACCTTTGTCCTGCTGGACGTGGGGGTGAGCTTCGCCAACCCAATCTGGTTTACGGGCGCCGAGGCCGATACCTGGTATGTTGACCTCGTCTCGGTCGAACAGCGGGGTGAACAGTACACGTTCCGCGACCTCTACATTGACGTGTTCGTGCCCACCGACGGCCGGCCCTACCGCCAGCTTGACCTGGACGAGTTCGCCGACGCCCTGGCGGACGGCTCGCTCTCGCTCGAAGCGGCGGTGGATGGGATGCGCCGCTGGCAGCGCTTCCTGGACCGCTACCTGCACGCCGACCGCTGGCCCCGGGCGGGCTGGACCGACTTCCCGCCCCAGGCGATTCGCCCCCTGCGCGACTTGCCCT
Organism: uncultured Anaerolineales bacterium; assembly: GCA_964522005.1. Classification (GTDB taxonomy): domain Bacteria; phylum Chloroflexota; class Anaerolineae; order Epilineales; family JAHCIE01; genus JAHCIE01. The sequence continues at coordinate 3,955 of CAZFUK010000546.1, forward strand.
CGCCCTTCGCCCCGCCGGTCTACGTG
>CAZFUK010000547.1:0-3979 GCA_964522005.1 uncultured Anaerolineales bacterium
CCGACCAGGCCGAGGCGTGGCTGGGCAAATGGCCGAAGGTCGAGGTCTTTGGGGCGACGCCCGCGCAGTGGTTCCCCCCCCTGCTGCACGCCCTGCGGCTGGCAGGCGTGCGCGCCAAGGGGGCGGACGGCCAATGGCTGCCGCCGCTGGCGCCCTCGGCCGACAGCTATGCCCTGCGCGGCCTCGGCGGTCGGCAGCAGAGCGCGGCGGTGCGGCCCATTGTGCTGCTCCCGACGCTGGCCGGGCTGGAGGAACTGGCCCACAATACCGACCGCATCTGGCCCGTTCCCGCCGACAAGTCGGCCCCGGGTACCCGGTCAGGGCTACGGGGACTGGGCGCGCGCCAGAACAACGCCCGCCACACCTACCACCTGGGTGACCGGGTGCGCCTGGTCATCGAGACCGAGCGCCCGACCTACCTCACCCTGCTGAACCACGGCGCCGACAAAAAGCTCTACCTTCTGTGCCCGTCCTGGTTCGTCCCCAACCCGCGCCTCGCCCGTGGCGAGACCACGCTCCCCCAGGCCGACGGTGAGTACGACGCCTTCGAGATTAGCGGGGAACCTGGCCGCGAGCGCCTGCTCGCCATCCTCACCGACGAGCCGCTCGAGGTGAACTGGCTGCCCGACGACCCCGACGACCCGGCCCGCGTCCTCACCGCCGACGACGTGGATGACCTCCTGCGTCGGCTGCGTGCCCTGCCCCTCGAAAAACGGACCATCCTGGCGACCCACTTCGACGTCAGGCCCTAAACTGCCCACCAAGTCGTACTCGTCCTCAACCTAACCCCCTGCCCCCTTCCCTGCGAAGGAAGGGGGGCCAGTCAGGGCCACGTCACCCCTCCCTGTGTAGGGGAGGGGCCGGGGGAGGGGTTCGGAGCGGCCTACGACTGAGGACGAACCTCGGCCCCCCTCTGTGCGTGGACTTGACATCCCTCGCGCTTTTGCTATACTTTCCCCATCTAACAGTTGCCTATGCTAATAGATAGCGATACCAATGATGAATGACATTGCCTACGCCACCGCGCAGCACTTGCTGGCCTTGCTCCCCCGCCTCTCGCACCGTCTGCGGGAGGCGAGCCAGCCCCACCAGATCACCGTCGGGCAGTTCCGCTGCCTGGCGATTCTGTCGCACGGCCCAATGACGCTGGGCGAGCTAGCCAATCGCTATGGCGTCTCGCCCCCGACAATGTCGCGCATGGTCTCCGGCCTCGTCGAGCGGGGCTGGGTGTCACGGGTCGAGGACCCGCTGGACCGCCGCTGGGTACGCCTCGAAGCGCTACCGGCCGGCCGCGCGGTCTGCATGGAGATGTTCGAGGACGCCCGCGAGCAATTGGCGCGCTCCCTGGCAGGGCTGACCCCTGAACAATTGGGGCACCTCCACCAGGGTTTGCAGGCGCTGGCGGGGCTATCCGCCGAGACCGAGGGCGCCGTTCATCCGCTGGGGCCGCACTGTCGAGAGCGGCAGGTCGCTGCGGCCGACTTACTTGAAGTGGAGATGAACTAGCATGAAGAGATTGCTCGTCTTTCTACAGCCGTACCGCGCCCTCATCGCGGTCATCGCCACCCTGGCGTTTGCCCAGGCGTTGGCGAACCTCTACCTACCCACCCTGATGGCCGACATCGTGGACCAGGGCATCATCACCGGCGACACCGGCTACATCTGGCGGGTCGGCGGGCTGATGCTGGTGGTGGCCGTCTTCGCCACGGCAGCGGCGGTCGTGGGAGTCTTCCTCAGCTCGCGCACGGCGATGGGCTTCGGCAAGAGCCTGCGCGCGGCCATCTTCTCGCGCGTGGAGCAGTTCTCGCTGCACGAGTTCGACAAGCTTAGTACGGCCTCGCTCATCACGCGCACCACCAACGACACCACCCAGGTGCAGCTCGTCGTCGCGCTGGTCCTGGGTATGATGATCACCGCGCCCGTCACCATGGTCGCCGGGCTGATTCTGGCCCTGCGCCAGGATGTCGGCCTGGCCTGGGTCCTGCTGGTCAGCGTGCCCGTGCTGGCCGTGGTCATCGTGGCCCTGCTGCGCCGCACCGTCCCGCTGTTCCGCCAGTACCAGGTCAAGCTGGACAAGCTCAACCTGGTGGTGGACGAGGGGTTGACCGGCGTGCGCGTCGTCCGCGCCTTCAACCGCGAGCGGCACGAGGAGGAGCGCTTCGACGCGGCCAACCTCGACCTGACCAACCTGGCGATCACGGTCAACCGCCTCATGGCGATGCTGTGGCCGGTCATGATGCTCGTCCTCAATGTCACCAGCGTCGCCATCCTCTGGTTCGGCAGTCTCCGCGTGGACGCGGGCGACCTGCAAGTCGGCTCGTTGATGGCGTTCCTCCAGTACGCCATGCAAATCCTGTTCTCACTGCTCATGGTGTCGTTCCTGTTTGTGATGTTGCCCCGCGCCGAGGCCGCCGCCACCCGTATCGCCGAGGTGCTGGCGACCGAGCCGGAAATCAACGATCCGGCCCAGCCCAGTCGGGCCGACGCCCAGCATGGCTGGGTCGAGTTCCAGGACGTGACGTTCGCCTACCCTGGCGCCGAGGCGCCCGCGCTGTCCAACATTTCCTTCACTGCCGCGCCGGGCCAGACGACGGCTATCATCGGCGGTACCGGCTCCGGCAAGACGACCCTCGCCAACCTCGTGCTGCGCTTCTATGATGTCCAGACGGGCCGCGTGCTGGTGGATGGGGTGGACGTGCGCGAGATGACCCAGGACAGCCTGCGCCAGCGCGTGGGGTATGTGCCGCAGCGCGCCGTCCTGTTCTCCGGCACCATCGCGGACAATATCCGCTACGGCAAAGAGGACGCGACGGACGAGGAAGTTCGCCACGCCGCCGAGGTCGCCCAGGCCACCGAGTTTATCCGGGAGATGGCCGACGGCTTCGACTCGGTCATCGCCCAGGGCGGCACCAACGTGTCAGGCGGCCAGAAGCAGCGGCTCTCCATAGCCCGCGCCCTGGTCCGCCGGCCCGAAATCTACGTCTTCGACGACAGTTTCTCGGCGCTCGACTTCAAGACCGACGCCAAGCTGCGGGCGGCCCTCAAGCGGGAGACCGAGGACGCTACGGTGCTGATTGTGTCCCAGCGCGTGAGTACCGTCATGACCGCCGACCAGATTCTCGTCCTGGACGAGGGGCGGCTGTGCGGCATCGGGCGGCACCGCGACCTCCTTGAGACGTGCAGTGTCTATCGTGAAATCGTAACCTCCCAGTTGTCCAGCACCGAAATCGCGGACGAGCTGGCGCGTGAGATGCAAGAGGCGGTGGCAGCATGAGCGAGATGCGCAAACGACAACAGCAGCAGGGCGGGATGATGGGCGGGCCGGGGCGCGGCGGGCCAATGCACGCTCTCGGCCGCCCGGTCGAGAAGGCCAAGGACTTCCGAGGGACGCTGCGGCGGTTGCTCCGCTACTTCCTACCCGAGCGGGTACGGCTCGGCGTCGTGTTGGTGACGGCCATCATCGGCACGGTGTTCAACATTGTCGGCCCCAAGATTCTAGGTCTGGCGACAACGCGGCTCTTTGAGGGGCTGGTGGCGCGCTACCAGGCGCTCGCCGCGCGCCAGCCAGCGCCGCCCATTGACTTCCCCTACATCGGGCAGGTGCTGCTCATCCTGTTGGGCTTGTATGTGATCAGCGCGCTCTTCATGTACGTCCAGCAGTACACCATGGCCGGGGTGGCGCAGCGGACGATGTACCGCCTGCGCAACCAGGTGGAGGCCAAGCTCAACCACCTGCCGCTCAAGTTCTTCGACTCGAAGACGCACGGCGAAATCTTGAGCCGCGCCGTCAACGACGTGGACAACCTTAGCTCGACCCTCCAGCAGAGCGTCACCCAGCTCATCACCTCGGTGGTCACCCTCATTGGCGTGCTGGTCATGATGCTCACCATCAGCCCGCTGCTCACCCTCGTCGTGCTGGTGACCCTGCCCCTGAGCATCGTGGTGACGACGGGCATCGCCAAGCGCTCGCAAGGGTACT
>CAZFUK010000548.1:0-3975 GCA_964522005.1 uncultured Anaerolineales bacterium
ATCGGCCTCTAGTAAGCCAGCCAGACCTGACAGGTGTCGGAAACCTGTCAGGTCTAGCCCACCACCTGCTCGGGTTGTAACGGGTTATCCAGACCTGACAGGTTTCTCAAAACCTGTCAGGTCTAGCCCAAGCAGTGGAATGAAAGGAGGTCTCTCTTCCAACCAGAAGTGATAGCTATCCGCAAGCGTGTTATTCATTGTTCGTCCAATCCGCCTGACACCCGCTGTGTGTCGCGACCTCGTGTAAAAGCCCTGGCCGAGACCCCCATGCGGTCCTCACCAGGGCTTTACGCTACCGAGATAGGCGCGACGACCGGACAGGTGGGGGACGAATGCTTCCAGGAGCACCAATCATGAACGAGAAAGACAAGATCACAGGGCCGCTGGGCCAGCCCGTGTCGCGCCGCAGCTTCCTCAAGTGGAGCGCGGTGGTCGGCGGCGCCACGGCCCTGGCGGGCGGCGGGCTAAAGATGAGCCTGCCGACCACCGAAGCCGCTCCGTCGGCGCCTCCCACCGCCAAGGAAGGGCAGTGGATCACGGCGGCATGCTGGCACAACTGCGGCGGCCGCTGCCTCCTCAAGGCCTACGTGGTGGACGGCGTCGTGCAGCGGCTCAAGACCGACGACACTCACGCCGACAGCCCCGACTTCCCGCAGCAGCGCGCCTGCCAGCGCGGCCGCTCTAACCGCATGCAGGTGCTTGGCCCCGACCGGCTCAAGTACCCCATGAAGCGCGTCCACTGGCAACCGGGCGGCGGCGACAAGTCGCTGCGCGGACGCGACGCCTGGCAGAGAATTTCGTGGGATGAAGCCCTCGACCTCGTGGCGGGCGAGATCAAGCGCATCAAGGAGAAGTACGGCAACGGCGCGATTCTGGGTGAGGTCAACTCCGGCATGGAGCGGACGCTGGCCCTGTACGGTGGCTATGCCACGTCGTGGGGTTCCACCTCGTGGGGCACCTGGCCCGACGTCGGCCCAGCGGTGGCCGGCCCCTACGGCGACAGCTACTCCAACACCGGCAACGACCGCCTGCGCCTGCGCCAGTCCAAGCTCATCATCATGTGGGGCGCGAACCCGGCCTGGACGAGCGGCGGTAACCCGGCCTACAACTACCTCCAGGCCAAGAAGGCGGGCGCCAAGTTCATCTTCATTGACCCCTTCTACAACGAGTCGGCCCAGGTGCTGGCGGACGAGTGGATTCCCATTCGCCCCGCCACCGACATCGCGCTGCTGCTCGGCATGGCCCACGTCATGATCACAGAGGACAGCAAGACCAACCCGCTGATTGACTGGGACTTCCTGAACCGCTGCACCGTCGGCTTCGACAAGGACCACATGCCCGCCGGGGCCGACCCCAAGCAGAACTTCAAGGACTACGTGCTCGGTACGTACGATGGCACGCCGAAGACAGCCCAGTGGGCGGCCGAGATTTGCGGCGTCCTGCCCGAGAAGATCCGCGAGCTAGCCATCGAGTACGCGACGACGCGTCCGACCACCATCATCAATGGCGGCACCACGACGCGCGTCCACCGCGCCGAAGATACGGCCCAGGCGTTCATCACGCTGGCCTGCATGTCGGGCAATATCGGCATTCCAGGCGCGGGCGTCGGGCTGAGTGTCCACAATCGCGGCGGCAACGCCGGCCCCTCCCTGGTCACTTCGGGCGGTACGGGTGTCCAGGCCCTCAAGAATGCGGTTGACATCCGCCTCAATCAAAACGAAATGTGGAACGCCGTCCTGACCGGCCAATATACCGCCGGCAAGGGCGATATTCGCAAGGTTGACATTCGCATGGTGTACTACGACGCCCGCTCGACGCTCAACCAGAAACCGGGCGCGGTCAAGGGTGTCCAGGCGCACCGTGAAAAGCTGGAGTTTGTGGTCGCCCAGGCGTACGCGCTGACGACGCAGGCCAAGTTCGCCGACATCGTCCTGCCCGTGACTACGCCGTGGGAGAAGGAAGGCGGCTTCCTGACCGGCAACCGCGAAGTCCTGATCTTCTACAGCAAAGTGACCGAACCGCTGTTTGAAGCTAAGGACGACCTGTGGGTCGCCAAGGAAGTCGGCAAGCGCCTCGGCGTGGACCTTGCCCAGCTTGACCCCATCTCCGACAAGCAGAAGATCTTCAACCAGCTCGCCGGCGCCAAGGTGATGAAGCCGGACGGCTCCGGCATGGAGGCGCTGGTGACCGTCACCGACGCCGACATCAAGGAGTGGGGCGTCCAGGGCAAGCCGCAGCAGGGCCGCATCACCGTGGCCGACTTCAAGGCGCGCGGCGTCTACCAAGTCGAGCGCAAGCCGGGCGACAAGCTGGGCTTCACCGAGTTCGAGAAGTTCCGCCAGGACCCGGCCGCGGCGCCGCGCGAGACGCCGAGCAAGAAGATCGAAATCTACTGCAAGACGTTGGCCGACAAGATCACCGGCTACGGCTGGACGGTCAAGTCACCGCTGCCGGTGTACCAACGCATCGAGGAAGGCTACGAAGACACCTTCTACGATTGGCAGAACAAGGTCAAGGGCGATTACCCGCTCCAGATGTACACCATCCACTATCGCCGCCGCGCCCACTCCAACTTCGACAACGTGTCCTGGCTCCGCGAGGCCTTCCACCAGCCGGTCATCATGAACCCGACCGACGCGGAAGCGCGGGGCATCAAGGACGGCGACATGGTCAAGGTCTCCAGCCGCCACGGCACAGTGCTCCGCCCGGTCTATCTGACCAACCGCATGATGCCAGGCGTGGTGACACTGGGCGAGGGCGCGTGGATTGAGCTGGACGAGGCGACCGGCTACGACAAGGCGGGCAACACCAACATCCTCAACGGCGGTATTCCAACAGGCCAGGGCCATGCGGGCTGGAACTCCTGCAACGTCGAGGTAGAGAAGTACTACGGGACGCAGCTGGCCGACCACAAGTGGCCGCAGCGGATCGTGTAGGGAGGTAGCATCATGGCTAAACAAATGGCCTTCTACCTCAACGCAGGCGCGTGCGTCGGCTGCAAAGCGTGCATGATGGCGTGTAAGGACAAGAACGCGCTCCCCGTTGAGATCAACTTCCGGCACATTGTGCAGTATGAGGGCGGTAGCTGGATGTTCCGCGATGGCTTCGCCATCCCGTGCAATGTCTACGGCTACTCCATCTCTCTGTCGTGCATGCACTGCCAGGACCCGGCCTGTGTCGAGAACTGCCCGACCGGCGCGAGCTTCAAGCGCGAGGACGGCGTGGTGCTGATTGACCAGGAGCAGTGCATTGGCTGCCGCTACTGTGAGTGGGCCTGCCCCTACGGCGCGCGCCACTACAACGAAGCGACCCACACCATGATCAAGTGCTCCTTCTGCCAGGACCTGCTGGCGAAGGGCGAGAACCCAGCCTGCGTGGACGCCTGTGTCATGCGCGCGCTGGACTTTGGCGACCTCAGTGAACTGCGGGCGAAGTACGGCATGGTCAACGCCATTGAGCCGTTGCCGGCGGCGAGCCTGACGAACCCTGCGTGGGTCGTCACGCCGCACCCGGACGCGGCCAGGAGTGGCCAGGGCACGGGCGCAGTCCGCGAGGAGATTTAAGATGAACGTGCGTGAATGGGCGCTCGTCGCCTTCACCATCCTGGCCCAGATGTCCGTCGGCGCGTTTGTCGTCCTCGGCGTCGTCCACACCTGGGCCACTCGCCGCTTCGGCGCTGACAAGGCCGACCTCCTCGCGGATCGGGCCTTGTTCGCGGTTGGCCCCACCCTCGTTCTCGGCCTGATCGCGTCCCTGTTCCACCTGGGCAACCCCCTGTTTGCCTATCGGGCCGTCTTCAACGTCGCCTCCTCCTGGTTGAGCCGCGAGATCGCCCTAGGTACGGCGTTCGCCGCCCTCGGCGCCCTCTTCGCCCTCCTCCAGTGGCGCAAGATCGGCTCCTTCCAGGTGCGCAACGTCGTCGCCCTCCTGGCGGCCCTCGTCGGGCTGGTCCTCGTCTACGCCATGGCCCTTGTC
>CAZFUK010000549.1:0-3968 GCA_964522005.1 uncultured Anaerolineales bacterium
CCCGCCGGAGAGTTGGGCCGGGTAGCGGTCCCGGTAGTCGGCGGGCGGCAGTCCCACCAGCGCCAGCAACTCGTCCACCCGCGCCTCGACCCTGGCGTCGGGCCAGCCCAGCAGGCGCGGCACCACCCCAATGTTGCGCGCCACGGTCATGTGGGGGAAGAGGCCCACCTGCTGGATGACATAGCCGATGCGGCGGCGCAGTTCGGTCGCCACCTGCGCCGCCACCGACTGCCCTTCGACCAGGATCGCTCCGCTTGTCGGCTCGTAGAGGCGGTTGACCATCTTGAGCAGGGTGGTCTTGCCGCAGCCGGACGGACCCAGGAACACGACAAACTCGCCCGCCGTGACGCTGAACGAGACGCTGTCCACGGCGGGACGCGCCGCCCCGGCGAACTGCTTGCTGACGCCCTGAAACTCGATGGCGACCACGGCGCCTCTACTTCTTGAGCAGGCCCGACTGCCCCAGCCACTCCTTGGCGACGTCGGCCGGCTCGCGCTTCTTGCCGTCCACCTCCCAGTTCAGCGCCTGCATGGTGGCGTCGGTGAGCTTGGGCGTGACGCTGTTGAGCAGGGCGGCCAGCGTCGGGTTGGCCTTGAGGGTGTCGTCGCGGACCACGGGCGCGACCTGGTAGGGCGGCCAGAGGTTCTTGTCGTCGGCGGGCGTCATCAGGTTGAAGCCGGCGATCTGGCCGTCGGTGCCGAAGGCCAGCGTGACATCTACGTCGCCGTCGGTCAGCGCCTTGTACTTGACGCCGATGGCGACCAGCTTGACCTCCTTGAAGTCGAAGCCGCCGTAGACGCGCTTGAGACCGGGCAGCCCGTCGGGCCGCTCCATGAACTCGGGGATAAACGCCGCCTTCAACTCGGGCGCCTTCTTGGACAGGTCGGACAGCGTCTTGATGCCCAGTTGGTCAGCGCGCTCTTTCTTCATCGCCACGGCCTGGGTGTTGTTCATGGGCGCGGGGTCGAGCCAGGTCAGGCCCAGCGGCTTGTAGCCCTGCACCACGGCGTCAAAGGTCTTCTGGCGGTCGGCCATAGCGTCCTTGCCGAGCACGACTGTCAGCCCGGTGCCGGTGTACTCAGGGTACAGGTCAATCTCGCCCTTGACCAGGGCTTCCTGCGCGATCTTGGTGCCGCCCAGGTTGAGCTTGCGCTGGACCTTATAACCGTTGGCTTCGAGCAGTTGGGCGTAGATTTCGCCCAGGATGAACTGCTCGGTGAAGTCCTTCGAGCCGATCTTGATCGTCGCGCCCGACGCCGCTGCCTTCGGGGCGTCGGTGGCCTTGGCGGCCGGGGCGGTGGTGGGTTGGGCGGCCGGGGCAGTGGTGGCCTTAGCGGCTGGGGCGGTGGTAGGCTGGGCCGCCGGGGCGGTGGTAGGCTGGGCCGCCGGGGCGGTGGTCTGGCCGCTGCCACACGCCGCCAGGACGGCGAGCAGGGCGATGAGGGTGGTCAGGGTCAAGCTGCGCAAGGGGTTCATGGGTGTCCTTCTCTCTGTCTGTTCTGGTCGATCCTTCCTCTCCCCCTGGGAGAGGGTTGGGGTGAGGGTCTTAGAGGCCTGACGCTGCACAAATGCCCCTCACCCTAGCCCGCCTGTGGGCGGAGACGGCGCTCCAGCCCGCCGAAGACGCCTTCCGCCAGCAGCGCCAGCAGGGCGACCGGCGCAGCGCCCACCAGGAGCAGGCGGGTGTCGTTGAGGGCCAGCCCGGCCGCGATAAAGTCGCCCAGGCCGCCGCCGCCGATAAACGTCGCCAGGGTCGCGCTGGCGACCACCTCGATGGTGGCGGTGCGGACCCCCGCGACGATGACGGGCAGGGCCAGTGGGAGTTGCACCTGCCACAGCGCCTGGCCCGGCGACATGCCCATGCCCAGCGCCGACTCAGTGATGGCGGGGGCGATGGTGCGCAGCGCGGCATCGGTGTTGACGAGGATGGGGGGGCAGGCCAGGAAAATCAGGGCGACCAGGGCGGCGCGCGGCCCCAGCCCCAGGTAGGGGTAGGCCAGCAGCAGCACGGCCAGACTGGGGATGACCCGCAGGGTGTTGACCGCTTCGAGGCCCACCAGCCCGGCCCGCCCGCTGCGCGCCGTCAGGATACCCAGGGGGATGCAGACGACGGCGGCCACGAGCAGCGCCGTCAGGCTCAGGCTCAGGTGGGTCTGGAGGGCCTGGACGAAGCGCGCCTGGTTGGCGGCGATGTACTGGAGCGCGGCGGTCCACGGGGTCATGTGGTCTTCTTTCCCGCCCCGGTCAGGCGGCTACACCGTCTAGTGTGCCTCACTCCTGTAAACATTACGTGCAACTAGTTGCAAATGCAAAGTCGCCGGGTCCGCCCATAGCATAGAACATATGCGCGCCGCTGTCGAACGGTTGTGAGTCGAGGCGGTCGGTGTATAATAAGGCTATTCTCCAGGAGGACCCCTATGCCCACCCCCCGCTTTGACGTGACCAGCCTCGGTGAAGTGATGATTCGGTTGAGCGTGCCGCCCGGCCACCGGCTCGAGTCGGCCGCCAGCGTGGACCTGCACCCCGGCGGCGCCGAGGGTAACGTGGCCGTGGCCCTGGCGCGCCTCAAACGCCGCGTCGCCTGGGTCAGCCGCCTGCCCAATAACCCGCTCGGGCGGCTCATTACAGGCCACCTGCGGAGCGCCGGTGTAGACCTGCAAGGCGTGATCTGGTCCGAGACCGGGCGCGTCGGCAGCTACTACCTGGAGTTCAGTGCCCCGCCGCGTCCCATCCAGGTCGTCTACGACCGCGCCGACTCGTGCGCCGCGCATATGCAGCCGGACGAGATCGACTGGGACTACCTGCTGGACACGCGGCTGGTCCACGTCACCGGCATCACGCCCGCCATCTCGCCGTCGTGCCGCGCCGTGGTGGCCGAACTGGTCCGGCGGGCGCACGCGGCGAGTATCCCCCTCAGCTTCGACATCAACTACCGTGCCCGGCTGTGGACCGAGGCCGAGGCGCGCCAAACCCTCCTCCCCCTGGTCCAGGGCGTGGACCTGCTCTTCTGCGGTCAGGCCGACGCCGGCCGCATCTTTGGCCTGAGCGGTGAGCGCGAGGGAATTCTGCGCGGGCTGGCCGAGCAGACGGGGGCGAAAAGTGTGGTAACGACCTTTGGGGCCGACGGGGCGATGGCCTGGGATGGAGGGCGGCTCTGGCATGAGCCCGCCCTGCCGGTTCAGATTATTGACCGCCTGGGCGCGGGTGATGCCCTGGCCGCCGGCGTCATCCACGGCTGGCTCAACGGCAGCCTGGCCGAGGGCTTGCGCTACGGCGTCGTCCTCGCCGCGCTCATCCTGACGCAGTACGGCGACATGGTATTGACCACACCCGACGAGGTCGAGATGCTGCTGACCCGCACCGCAGGGGGGGTCATGCGTTAATCCTTCGTAATGTCCATCTTTATAAGTATTTCATATTATTAACAGACGGGCGTACAATTAGATAAATGACGCCTGACTGCTCCGCCACCACGGCTAACAGGGGTATTGGTTCCTGAGGGGCGGGGTGGGTCAGTCCGCGGGCGCAACCAGGGGGGGAACGTGTCCAGCCACTACGGCTCTTCGGGTGGTAGCCACGCGAGGGCCGGCCGTGCCGTGAGCGGGTCGCGGCCGGCTCGCCCACGAGGCTTGGTGTCCAGGGGGCAGGGGGGGGCTGCGCTGCCTCTCCCCGCCTCGGTCGGGGCCGCTAGCGGCCTGCCTTGCGCGCTACCAGTTGAAGTATCATCCTTTATTGGGCGCGAGCGCGAGGTGGCGGCGGTGCGGCGCTTGCTGCCCCAGCGTCGGCTAATCACCCTGATCGGGGTGGGCGGGAGCGGCAAGACCCGCCTGGCGCTCCGCGTGGCCCGCAGTGAGGCCGGGCTGGTCCACTCCTCGGCCCCGACGACTCCGGCCGAGCCTGAGGCTGCTATTGCGTGGGACTGCGTGTGCTGGGTGAGCCTGGCAGGGCTGACCGCTGAGGAAAGCGT
>CAZFUK010000550.1:0-3957 GCA_964522005.1 uncultured Anaerolineales bacterium
GTTGGCTCGAAGACGACCAATACCAACCTGGCGCTCCACGTTCCCGCGCTACAGATTTAGGGAACGTGGGGTAGAGACTACGGCTTATCACAGCCTGGGAGACTCTCCCAGGCGGTGTTGTTTTGCCGGCGCATCCTCTCCGGCTGAGGATGCGCTGAGAAAGGACCCAACGATGTCACGCGCTCGATTTAGCTTGATCCTGGTGGTGGGCCTGCTGGCAACTGTGCTGGCGGCATGTGGGGCGAGCAGCGCGGCTACGCCCGATAAAGTCTATATTGGGGTAACGGGGCCGTTTACGGGCGACAACGCGGAGTATGGCCGTATCTGGAAGCAGGGTTTCCAGTTGGCGCTGGACGAGATCAACAAGGCAGGCGGCGTGCGCGGCAAGCCCGTGGAACTGGTCTACGAGGACAGCCAGAGTGACCCGAAGCAGACGCCGCCCATCGCCCAGAAGTTTGTGGCCGACAAGCGCGTCCTGGCCGTGATTGGCGACTTCTCCAGCCCGGCCTCCATGGCCGCCTCGCCCATCTACAACCAGGCCGGCCTGGTCCAGTTGGGCATCACCAACTCGCACCCGAACTTCACCGACACGGGCGAGTACATCTTCGGCACGAGCCGCAGCCAGTTGGAGGACGCCCCCCAGCTGGCCGAGTACACCGTCAAGGACCTGGGCTTCAAGCGGCTGGCCGTGTTCCACCTGAACACCGACTGGGGCAAGGTGACCCAGGACCTGTTTATCAAGAAGGCTAAGGAGTTGGGGGCCGAGATCGTGGACGTCGAGGCTTACCTGCCCAACGAGAAGGACTTCCGCTCGGCGCTGACCAAGGCGCGTGACGCCAGGCCCGACGCGCTGGTGCTGGTGTCGTACTACAACGACGGCTCGCTCATCGCCCGCCAGGCGCAGGACGTCAACCTGAACGTGCCAAAGATCGCCAACGGCGCGTGCTACTCGCCCAAGTTCATTGAGTTGGGCGGCAAGGCGGTGGACGGCGTCTATACCACCAGCGGCTTCTTCCCCGACGAGCCGCGTCCCGAGGTCCAGGCGTTTGTCAAGAAGTTCCAGGAGACGTACAAGGAGACGCCCGACAGCTTCGCGGCCCAGGCCTACGACGGCGTCAAGGTGCTGGCGGCGGCGATTGAGAAGGCGGGCTTCGACCGCAAGGCGGTCCGCGAGGCGATGGTCAAGTCCGACGTGCCCAGCGTGGCCTACGGCAAGATTCAGTTTGACCAGAACCGCCGCGTCATCTCGAGGCCGATGACCCGTCTCCAGGTGGTGGGCGACAAGTGGGCGCTCTACTCCAAGCAGGCGAGCCGGTAAGGAAGCTATGACTCATCCACAATTTACGATCCTGCATCACCTCGATACTGACCCGGTGGAGAAGCCGACACCCCAGGTGTACGCCGAGGCGCTGGAGCAGGTGGTCGTGGCCGACGAGGTCGGCATTGACACCGTCTGGTTCGCGGAGCACCACGGCGGCCTGGAAGCCGGTCGGCTCCCCGCGCCGCTGCTGTTCATCATCAAGGCGGCCGAGCACACGCGCCATGTCACGCTCGGCACGGGTGTCACCCTGCTGCCCTTCTACCACCCGCTCCAGGTGGCCGAGCAGGTGGCCGAGGCCGACATCATCACCGGCGGCCGCTTCGCGCTGGGCATCGGGGCCGGCTTCGCGCCGAGCGACTTCGCCGCGTTCGGCGTCGCCCCCGCCGCCAAGCGCGACCGACTGCGCGAGGGGCTGGACATCCTTCAGCAAGCCTGGACCGGCGAGACGTTCAGCTACCACGGCGAGCACTACAGTATCGAGAAGGGGCGGCTGGCTCCGACGCCCACGCGGCCCTGGCGCGACCTGGTCTGGCTGGCCGCCAGCCACACGGACACCGCGCAGATGGCAGGCGAGCGCGACATGCACCTGATGCTCTCGCGCGGCAACCCGGTCAACCTGTCCCAGACCCTCATCGCGACCTACCAGGCCGGCCTGCGCCAGGCGGGGCACCGGACTGACGACCGCTTTACCCAGAAGACGTGGATGGTCTACGTCTCGGACAGTGAGGCCGATGCCCTGGCGATGGGCGAGCGCGGAGCGCGGGGCTACTACGAGCATACGGTCCGCAGCGGGCGGCCGCGTGTCGCCAACGACGATGACCTGGCCGTCTGCCTGGCCCACGTGGACATGCTCATTGGCACGCCGGAGCAAGTGGCCGACGAGTTGGCCCGCCAGGCCCTCGAACTGGGGCTGACGCACATCGCGCTGCACACGCGCTTCCCGCAGATTCCCCAGGCCAAGCTGCTGCGCTCGACCGAGTTGCTGGGCCGCGTGGTCCTGCCCCGCGTGCGCGCGGCGTATGCCGGGGCGCTCGTTCCGGCTTAGGAGGGTGGATGCTCGACCAAGTCATCAACGGGCTGGTGCTCGGCAACATCTACGTCCTGCTGGCGGTCGGGATGGCGCTTATCTTCAGCGTCGCCAACCTGGTCAACTTCAGCAAGGGGTCGGTGTTTATGATTGGGGCCTACGTCGGCTGGGCGCTCATCAGCCAACTCGGCTGGCCGCTGTGGGCCGCGCTGCTGGCGGCCGCCCTCGGCTGCGGGCTGCTGGGTGTGCTCATCGAGCGGGTCGCCCTGCGGTCCCTGGAAGGCGCGCCGCCCATCGCGCCGCTGCTGAGTACCGTCGCCGTCGCGTTTATCCTGGATAACCTGGGCCTGCTCCTGTTCAAGCCGGAAACGCGGGCGTTCAATGCGCCGCTTCCCACCTGGCGGCTGGCGGTGGGTGGGGTCAACGTCGGGCTGCTCGACATCCTCATCGCGCTGATCAGCCTCAGCTGCATTGGCGGGCTGTACCTCTTCCTGTACCACACGCGGCTCGGCTCTGGCGTGCGGGCGGCGGCCCAGGACCGCGACGCGGCGCTCCAGATGGGCGTGGACGTGGACCAGGCCCGCTCGCTGGTGTTCGGCATCGCCTCGGCGCTGGCCGGGGTCGCCGGCACTCTGCTCGGCATCTACTACAACAGCGTCAACCCGGCCATGGGCTTCAGCGCGGGGTTGAAGGGGCTGATCGCGGCGCTGCTCGGCGGCATCACCAGCCTGCCGGCTGCTCTGGTGGGCGGGCTGCTGTTGGGCCAGATCGAGAGCCTGGCGACGGCCTACATCGGGCTGAGCTATCGCAACCTGGCGGCCTTTCTGGTCCTGGTGCTGATTCTGGCGCTGCGGCCCGAGGGCCTGCTGGGGCGGGCGGCACAGCGCGGCTATGAGGTGACGACGGGCGTGTTCTTCAGCGTCGGCAAGCCGCGCCAAATCCCTCGTCCGGTCCTGCTCGTGGTCCTACCGGCCGCCGTGCTCCTGCCGCTGATTCCCAACAGCGACTACGTCGTCCAGGTGCTGTTCATCGGCCTGGTCTACGCGCTGCTGGCGCTGGGGTTGAACCTGGTGGCGGGGGCGGGGCAGGTGTCGCTAGGGCAGGCGGGCCTGTTCGCCATCGGCGCGTACGGTTCGGCCCTGCTGACCGCCAAGGCCGGCCTGCCGTTCTGGATCGCGTTGCCCGCCGCGGCCGTCCTGGCGGCGGTACTCGGCGTGGCCCTGGCCTACCCCGCCCTGCGGCTGCGTGGTAACTACCTGGCGATCGCGACGCTGGGCCTGGCCGAGATTGTGACGCAGACGATTCTAAACTGGGAGGGGCTGACCAATGGCCCGCTCGGCCTGTTCGGCATCCCGGCCCCTCGGCTCGGCGGCCTGCTGTTCGTCGGCGCGCGGCCCTACTACTACCTGGCCCTCGCCCTCGTCGCGCTGAGCGCTTTCACCCTGACGCGGCTCGGCCGCTCGCAACTAGGCCGCACCCTCGGCGCGATCCGCGAGGACGAGCTGGCGGCCGAGACCTACGGAGTCGAAACTGGGCAGTATAAAGCGCTGGCGTTTGGGCTGGGCGCGGCGGTGGCGGCCGTGGGTGGGGCGCTGTTCGCCCACTCCAG
>CAZFUK010000551.1:0-3938 GCA_964522005.1 uncultured Anaerolineales bacterium
GACGCAGAAGGTCCTAATGATTGACCCGGCGGCCAGCCCTGAACTGACGGGTCAGAGCTTCAACCGCTACACCTTCCGCACCAGCCGCACCAGCGACCAGGACATCCTGGCGGCGGCCGCTTATTTGACCAAGAATGGCGGGACGACGTTCGCGCAGCTCGCGCCCGACGATGCCTTTGGCCGAGGCACGGCGACGGCCTGGCGCAAGGCGATTGAGCAGGCGGGCGGCAAGTTTATCCTGGACGACCTGTTCCTCTCGCCGGAGACGACGGACTTTGCCTCGGCTGTCCAGCGGGTCCAGGACGCCAAACCGCAGGTGTTCATCATTACCTGGGCCGGCGATGGGTTCGAGGAACTGTTCGCCCGCTTGCAGCAGGTGGAACTGACGCGGCAGATGACCGTGGCGACGGTGTTCAGCGACAACGTCTCGATCCGCGGCGCGTATGGCGGCGTCACGGACCTCGTCGGCCCCATCGTCTACCACTACGCCCTGCCCAAGAACCCGGTCAACGACTGGCTCGTGGCGCAGCATCTACGCCGCTATGGGACGCCGCCCGACATCTACACGGCGGGCGGGATGGCGGCCGGCATCGCCCTGGTCGAGGCGCTGAAGAAAACGGGCGGCGAGACGGACGCCGAGAAGCTCATCGCCGCGCTGGAAGGGCTGACCTTCGACGGGCCGAAGGGCAAGATGACCCTGCGCGCTCAGGACCACGTCGCCCTCCAGGCCATGTACGTCGTCCGCCTCAAGAACACCACGGACCCCCAACTCCGCTTCTTCGAGCTGCTGGACGAGCGCAAGCCCGAAGACACCGCGCCCCCCGTCAACGCTACGCGCTAAGCCGGAAATTCAGGCAGGGACACAAATAGGGACCTCTCCCCCTTCGTGTCCCTGCCTCGATTCAAGGACTGCCCTCAATCGTCAATCGCCAATCGCCAATCGTCAATCTCTGGGCCGCGCCCCAGCACCATGCCAGCTTCGCCAGGAACACGCCGGGCCAGACGGCGCGGCGGCGGAGGGCGGGGCGGTCGCGGTAGATGCGCGCTGTCATGACGGCGGCCAGGACGGGCGAGGCCAGCCGCAAGGCCAGGGGGTGGCGGAGGGGGGGCGGGAAGTCGAGATAGGCACGGTAGCGGGGGTCGAGGCGGGGGGAGTAGTAGCCGATGTCGTGGGCCTTGCGCCAGACCTGGCCGAACGCTACGCGGGCCTGGCGGTGCTCCACCACGGCCCTCGGCTCGAAGTCGAGGCGATAGCCCGCCGCGCGCAGCCGCAGCATCAGCTCGGTGTCCTCGCCCGCCGCCTTGGGATACGTCTCGTTGAACAGGCCGACGTGGTCCAGGACGGCGCGGCGTATCGCCAGGTTGAGCGTCGGGAGGTTCGGGCGCTCGCCGGCCGGGGCGGAGGTCACGAAGGGGTGGAAGTTGCTCACGTTGTCGCACACGCTCCAGTAGGGCGCATCCCAGGCGAAGACCACCCCGCCGCCGACGACGTTGACCGACGGGTCGGCAAAGCGCCCGGCGAGACGGGCCAGCCAGTCGGGGGCGGGGATGCCGTCGGCGTCCAGGAAGACGACGATGTCGCCACTGGTCGCCCGCACGCCCAGGTTGCGTGCCCTGGCGGGGGGCGTGGGCGTGCCGGTGTTCAGGTCGCGCACCCAGGGGTAGGCGGCCAGGTAGCCGTAGCGGTCCAGCCCCACGACGACCACCTCCGTCTGCTCACGCGGCCAGGTCTGGCCCGCGAGGGCGGCCAGCGTCTGGTCCAGGACGGGCGAGTGGAGGTTAGGGATGACGACGGAGAGTTTCATACCTTCAGGATTAAGGACTGAGGATTAAAGATTGGCGGGAGGGCGTAAGCCTAGCCCCTTGTGGGCTTCGTCTGCCTAGCGCGGGGGTTTAGCCTCGCGCGGTCTGCGCAACATCTGTTCCAGATGGCCCTTCGCCAGCGCGCCGAGGTGGGGGATGTCGTAGCGGGTCTCGAAGAGGCGGCGGCCACCGTAGGCCAGAGCGGCGCGGAGGGAGGGGTTGTCGCGCAGGGCGCGGACCGCGTCGGCCAGCGCGGCGGGGTCGGCCACGGGCACGAACAGCAAGTGCTGGCCGTGGCGGAACTGGGGGGCGGAGGCAGGGGTATGGGCGGTGATCACGGGCTTGCCCATCGCCAGCCCCTCGTAGATTTTATTGGGCGTCGTGACCTGGCCCTGGAGTTGGGTTCCGAAGACGCCCATGACCACGTCGGCCTGACGCAGGGCGGCCTGAAGCGCGGCGCGCGGGACGTAGCCGCGAAACTCGACGTTGGTCAGGCCCAGCCGCCGCGCCTGCTCCTCGGCCGGCGCCCGTGCCACGCCATCCCCGATGAACGTGAAGTGGACGCCCTCGTCGCGCAGGCGGGCCGCCGCTTCGACCATCCACTGCACCCCGTGGAGCGGGACAAACTGGCCGTGGTAGACGACCTCGAAGGGGTCGGCGTGCCGCGCTGCGTGGGTCAGGCTGTCGGGGGTGGGCTGGAAGACGCGGCCGTCGGCCCCCAGCGGAATCAGGCCAAACTTGGACGGCGCGACGCCGTAGAGGCGGTGGTGGATCGCCACGTACTGGGGCGTGTCCCCCAGCAGAAAGTCCGCCGTGTGAAGGGCCGTCCCCTCCACCAGCCGAATCACCCGCTCGCGCCAGTCGCCCGGCTGGAACAGGCCGCGCTCCTTGGCGATGACCCACACCGACATGAGCACGTCGAGGACGAGCGGCCGCCGGGCCAGCCAGCTCAGGACGCGGCCCAGGTAGAAGTCGAGCAGCGTCCCGTAGAGGATGAGCATGACATCGTAGTCGCCCACCTCGGCGTACTGCCGCAGCAGGCGGGCGTAGGCGCGCAGCAGCCGGCCGGCGAAGCCAATCAGGCGCCGGCCGCCGCGAATGGCCGCCACCTTGTCGTCGGTGCCGCTCCAGAGCGGGGCGTTGCACTCAACGACCTCCACCCCCTGGAGGCGGAGGCCGTCGAGCAGGTTGCGGGTGCGGGCGTAGCCGGGGTCGTAGGTGCCGAAGGCGAGGACGCGCATGGGCTGTTTCGTATTGCGTAGTGCGTATTTCGTATTTTTATCTCCGAGATGCGAAATACGCTGTACGCACTACGCATCACGGATAAATCTTTTCGAGCATGCGCGGGTAGGGGATGGTCTCGCGCACGTGCTCCAGGCCGCACACCCAGGCCACGGTGCGCTCGATGCCCAGGCCGAAGCCGGAGTGGGGCACCGAGCCGTACTTGCGCAGGTCCAGGTACCACTCGTAGGCCTCGCGGGGCAGCTTGTGCTCCTGGATGCGCTGCTCCAGCAGTTCGAGGCTGGTCATGCGCTGGCCGCCGCCGATGATCTCGCCGTAGCCTTCGGGCGCGAGCAGGTCGGCCGAGCGGCACACTTCGGGCCGGCCCTCGACCGGCTCCATGTAGAACGCCTTGAAGTGGGTGGGGTAGTGGTAGACGAAGACCGGGCGGTCGTACTGGTTGGAGATGGCTGTCTCGTGGGGCGCGCCGAAGTCCTCGCCCCAGGGGAAATCGGGGAAGCCATTCTGCTGGAGCAGGGTCACGGCGTCGTCGTAGCTGAGGCGTGGGAAGGGGGCGACGACCTTTTCCAGCAGCGTCGTGTCGCGCTCCACTGTCTTGAGGTCGGCCTGGTGCTTCTCCAGCACCGTCTGGACGATATAGCTGACCATGGCCTGCGCTACGTCCATGTAGTCTTCGAGGGTGGCGAAGGCCATCTCCGGCTCGACCATCCAGAACTCGGTCAGGTGGCGGCGCGTCTTGGACTTCTCGGCGCGGAAGGTCGGGCCGAAGCAGTAGACCTTGCCGAAGGCCATGATGTTGGCCTCGTTGTAGAGCTGGCCGCTCTGGGTCAGGTAGGCCGGCGTGCCGAAGTAGTCCGTCTCGAACAGGGTGGTCGTGCCCTCGGCCGCCGATG
>CAZFUK010000552.1:0-3933 GCA_964522005.1 uncultured Anaerolineales bacterium
AGGGCGCTGGAGAGGTCGTCAAAGACGAGGAGTTCGGGGTCGCGGACGAACATGCGGGCGGCGGAGGCGCGCTGGACCTGGCCGCCCGACAGCCGCACCCCACGCGGCCCAACGACCGTATCCAGGCCGTGCTCCATCTCGGCCACGTCGCGCTCAAAGACGGCCTGGCGCAAGGCGGTGGGGAGGTCTACCTTGTCCTCGGGGAGACCGAGCAGGATGTTATCGCGGAGGCTCTCGCTGAACAGGCGCGGCGCCTGGGGCGTGTAGGCGACACGCGGCGGGGTCAGAAAGGTCGCCGGGGCGCCGACCCGCTCGCCATTCCATCGCACTTCCCCGGCTTCGGAGGGCAGCAGGCCGAGCAGGGTCCGCAGGAGTGTCGTCTTGCCCGCCCCGATGCGCCCGGTGATTACGGTAAACGAACCACGCGGCAGGCTTAGGTCAACGCCTTCGACGCCGCGCTCCGTGCCGGGGTAGTGGTAGGTCAGCCCCCGCGCTTCCAGGGTGAGCAACCGGTCCGTGGCTGTCTTGGGTGTGTGGGGGATGGAGGGCAAGGCTCCGCGCAGGTAAATCGGGCCGTGCTCGACCAGGGCCACCGGCGGCGCGCCCGTCATAAGCTCCTGGAGGCGGTCCAGCGAGACGCTCGCCTGGCGGTAGAGGCGCAGGAAGTCACCCACCATGCTCGTCACCACCGTCAGCCAGCCCAGGTAGGACACGAACAGGGTAAAGTCGCCCAGGCTCAGGCGGCCCGCCTGGATATACTGGGCGGCCACCAGGAGCAGCAGGCCCGTGCCCAGGTTGGCGGCGTTGGTGGACACCGACTGGAGCAGTTGGCTCAGCAGCAGGTCGTTGAGGGTGGCCCGCCGCCGCGCCTCGTTGACGCGGTCAAAGTAGCGCACCACATGCTCTTCCGCCCCCGCCACCTGGACCGCCTGGACCGCGCCGAACACCTCGCCCACCAGCCCGGTCACCTCGCCAATGGCCTCCTGGTTGGCCCGCCGTGTGCGCTGGATGCGCTGGGTCATGCGGTTGACCACGACGAGGGTGACGAGCAGGGGCAGGAACACGGTCAGCGTGATCAGGGGGTTGATGCGCACCAGGATGACCAGGGCCGCCGAGAACACAATGCTCTGGCCGATGGGGTCGGTTGCCCAGGTCAGGAAGTTGACGACGGCGTTGACGTCGTCGCGGAAGCGGCTAACGGCCTCCCCCGGCGAGGCGGGCAGGGCGGCCGCGCCGGGCTGCTCCAGGATGTGGGCCAGCAGGTTTTTGCGCAGCAGGGTGGCGACGATTTCGCGCACGCTGTTCTCAATCGCCACGCCGATGACGATGGCGACGGAGCGGCCGACGGCGATGCTGAGCAGCAGGCCCAACAGCCCCCACAGGTTGACCTGGGCGGGCGTCGCGCCGGTCAGGGCGTCGAGCAACTGGCGCACAATCAGGCCGGGGATGAGCGGAACGGTGTAAAAGAGGGTGACGAACACCGCGCTCAGGCTGTACAGACCGAGGCTGTAGCGGGCCATGCGCCACAGCAGCCGCCAGGGCGGCGCGGCGGTAGGGTGGTCGGTCATGCCAGCGCCTCCTCCATCCCGGTCCGTAGGAGCTGCGCGAAGCGAGAAGTGGGGTCATTCGCCAGCGCCTCGCGGGGTCCGAACTCGCGGATCTGGCCCGCCTCCAGAATCATGATCTGATCCGCGCGCTGGACCGTGGGCAGGCGGTGGGCGATGATGATGGCGGTGCGCCCCTGGAGCAGCCGTGTCATGGCCTGGGTCAGCCGCTGCTCCGTGGCCGGGTCCAGGCGGGACGAAGCCTCGTCCAGGATAATCAAGCCGGGGTCCTTGAGGAACACCCGCACAAAGGCCAGCAACTGGGCCTCACCCGCCGATAGCCCGCCGCCACCCGCGAGCTTGGTGTCCAGGCCGTCGGGCAGCGACGAGTACCAGTCCCACAGCCCTAACTCGCGCAAGGCAGTCAGGATGCGCTCGTCGGGGACGGAGGGGTCGAAGAAGGCCAGGTTATCGCGCACCGAGGCATGGAACAGTTGTATCTCCTGGGTCACCATGCCGACGTGGCGGCGCAGGTCGGCCAGCCGCAGGTCGCGCAGTTCGCGCCCGCCCAGGCGAAGCTCGCCGCCTGTCGGGTCGTACAGCCGGAACAGGAGCCGCGTCAGTGTCGTCTTGCCGCTGCCCGTGCGCCCCAGCAACCCCAGCGTCGTGCCCGGCTCCAGCGTGAAGCTTACCCCATGCAATACCGACGGCGGCCGGCCATTTGCCACCGTCTCGCCGCCTCCCGGAGCGTCCTGCTGCCTACCGCCTTCCGCCTTCAGCCTTCCGCCTTCCACCTGCTGCCTACCGGCTTCTGCCTTCTGCCTACCGCCTTCCGCCTGCTGCCTGCTATCCACCCCCTCCCGCCGATCCGCGTAGCCAAACTCTACCGCCCGGAACTCCACCCGCAGCGGCCCGTCCGGCAGCGTGGCCGTGCCATCCACCAACATCGTGCGCGCGGCGAACAACTCCTGGATGCGCTTGAGGCCCGCCGTCGCCTGCTGCAAGTCCTGCAACTGGCGGTTGATGCCCTCGATGGGCTGCTGGATGAGCTCGGTGTAGCGGAAGATGAGGTAGACGGTACCGATGGTGATGACGCCCGCCTGGAACAGGTAGGCGCCGAGGCCGAGGGCCACCGCCGTGCCCACTGAAAACAGCAGCAGCGAGAAGGCCCACGTCGCCGGACCGACGATGTTGGCCCTGAGTTGGGCGTAGAACAGAGTGCGCGTGCGTTCGAGCAGGCGGCGCATGGTGTAGGCGACACCGCCGTTGGCGCGCAGGTCTTCGGTGCCGGCCAGCCGCTCCTCAATCAGGCCGAACAGCGCCGCGCTCTGGGCGCGTACCTCGGTGAAGTACGGCGTCGCCACCGTGCGCAGCCGAATGACCACGGCGAGCGTGATCACGGCGAACAGCGTGAGGGCCGCCCCGACGCGGGGTTCAATCTGATAGAGCAGGATCAGGACGCCCAGCAGCAGCAGCGCGTTGCCCAGCAGGTTGACCACGAAGCGCGAAAAGAAGTTACTCAGCGTCGCCACATCGCCGTCCACCCGCTCGATGAGTTCGCCCGGCGTGCGCGCGTTGTGGAAAGACAGGTCCAGGCGCAGACAGTGGAGCATCAGGTCGGCCCGCAGGCGGTTGGTCGCCTGGAGGCCGACGCTGGTGGCGAGGTAGGTCTCGCCGACCTGGACGGCCTGGATGGCGGCGGCGATGCCCAGGAACAGCAGGCCGGCCTGGAGCAGGGCCTCGAGGGGCGCGCCGCTCTGCGTCAGGTCAATGAAGCGGCGGAGCAGTTGCGGGTTGAGCAACTGGAGCCCGATGCCCAGCAGGAGCAGCAGGGTCATGGCGAGCACGCGCGGCCAGAGTGGCGCCAGGTAGACGCGCAGCAGACCGCGAAAACCAGGTGTCGGCAAGTGAATATCCTTTATAACAATTACCTATGCCACGGCTTCGCCGGCCCACAGGCGGCGCATCTCGTCGCAGCGGGCCAGTAGCTCGTCCAGCGTCCCCTCGTCCTCCACCCGCCCGTCCTTCAGCACAATGATGTGGTCCGCCCGCCGTAGCGCCGCCCGCCGGTGCGACACCACCAGACAGGTGACAGGTGACGACGGAGGACGAAGGACGGAGGACGGAGGCGAGACGGAGGACGGAGGACGAAGGACGGAGGACAGAGAATAGCCATCTTCCGTCCTTCCTCGGTCTTCCATCCTCGGTCTTCTGTCGTCGGTCCTCGGTCTTCCGTCTTTCGTCGTCCGTCCATCTTCCGTCCTCGGTCTTCCGTCGTCCGTCGTCCGTCCTCCGTCCAGCCCCTCCCAGAGTTGCCGCTCGGTTTCCACGTCGAGGGCGCTGGAGAGGTCGTCAAAGACGAGGAGTTCGGGGTCGCGGACGAACATGC
>CAZFUK010000553.1:0-3931 GCA_964522005.1 uncultured Anaerolineales bacterium
GGTCTTCAAGACCTTTAGGGTCTAGTGCGTCAATGAAGTTGGCACCCGGTGTGCTATACTCCGAAGGCAACCGTCTTCCGTCGTTTACCCGCAGGAGGCAGCATGCCCCGGACTAAAATCGTCGCCACCATCGGCCCCGCCTCAGAGAGTGAAGAGCGGCTCCGCGCGCTCATCCAGGCGGGGCTGAATGTCGCGCGCCTCAACATGTCGCACGGCACGCACGAGGACCACGGCCGCCGCCTGGCGACCATCCGTCGTGTCGCCCAGGAGTTGGGCGTCCAGGTCGCGGTCCTCGCCGACCTGCAAGGCCCCAAGCTACGCATCGGCGCGCTGGAAGGCGACGCGGCCGAACTGACGCCCGGCCAGCCGTTCACCCTGACTACCGAACCCGTGGTGGGCCACCGGTCCCTGGCGACGGCGCCCTACCCGGAATTGCCCCACGACGCCCGCCCCGGCAACCGCATCCTCCTGGCCGACGGCAACCTCGAACTCCAGGTCACCCGCACGACCGCCACGACGGTCGAAACCGTCGTCGTTCACGGCGGCACCCTGCGCTCCCACCAGGGTGTCAACCTGCCCGGCGTCGCCACCAGCCTCCAGTCGCTCACCGACCGCGACCGGGTAGACCTGGCCTGGGCCGTCGAGAACCGCGTGGACTACGTCGCCCTGTCGTTTGTCCGCCACCCCCGCGACATCCAGGAGTTGCGCTACGCGCTGCTCCAGCATGGTGTGCGTATCCCCATTGTGGCGAAGATTGAGAAGGTCGAGGCGGTCGAGAACATTGACGCTATCATCGCGGCGACGGACGCCGTGATGGTGGCGCGCGGCGACCTGGGCGTCGAGATGCCGGCCGAGAAGGTGCCCGTTACCCAGAAGCTGATTATCCGCAAGGCGCGGCTGGCGGCGCGGCCCGTCATCACCGCCACCCAGATGCTCGAGTCCATGATCCAGAACCCGCGCCCGACGCGGGCCGAGGCCAGCGACGTGGCGAACGCCATCCTGGACGGCACCGACGCGGTGATGCTCTCGGCCGAGACGGCCATCGGCCAGTTCCCGGTCGAAGCGGTACGTATGATGTCGCGCATCGCCGACGTGACGGAAAAGACCCTCGACTGGCGGCATCACATCCAGGAGGCCCTGGACATCAAGGCCGCCTCAATTACCGAGGCCATCTCTCAGGCCGTGGTTGAGATCACCTACGAGTTGGACTGCCGCGCCATTCTGGCGGCCACGGCCAGCGGCACGACGGCCATGGCCGTGGCGCGCTGGCGGCCCGAGACGCCCATCGTCGGCGTCACGTCCAGCCCGGAGGTCGCGCGCCGGCTGGTCCTGGTCTGGGGCGTCCAGCCGCTGATTATTCCGTCGTGCCACACCACCGAGGATTTGTTCCAGGAGGCGATGGACGCCGCGTGCGCCGCTGGCTATATCGACACGGGTGACACGGTGGTGATGACGGCGGGGCTGCCCATCGGCGTTCCCGGCCAGACCAACTCGCTCCGCGTGGAAACAGTGGGCGACGGGAAGTCGTGATGGGAATGTGAAACGCGCTAGAAAAGGGTCAGCCTGACTCCCGCTCCCCCTTCCCGAACAGGGAAGGGGGAGCGGGATGACGTTACCTTGCTTCGGGCGTACTCGACCTTACTTCCAGACCAGCGGGATGTCGCCCGCCACGCCGAAGGTGAAGATCGTGCTTGCGCCGCCCGTGTCGTTGGTGTTCCGGACGAACCAGCCGCCGGTGCGGAAGATGCCCAGCGTCTGGGTGGCGTTGAGGTTGTCCCAGTCACCGATGACAGGGGTGTCACTGGCGATGCCATACGTCGCGGCGATATCGGAGATACCCGTGTTGTTGGTGTTGCGCAGATACCAGCTCGCGCCGCGCTTGACACCGATGGTTGTGGCGCCGTCGCCGTTCCAGTCGCCCACCACGGGGACATCGCCCGCCGCGCCGTAGGTAAACGCCAGGTCGGCATTGCCCGTCGTGTTGGAGTACCGCAGGAAGAACAGCAAGGCGCCGCCCGACACGCGCGCCACGCCCACGGTGTCGGTGCCGTTGTTGTCCCAGTCGCCGCACAGGGGAATGTCGCCGGCCATGCCGAAGGTGAAGGCCGTGTCGGACGGTCCGGTGGCATTGGTATCCTTGAGGTACCAGGAGCCATTGCGGAAGACGCCCACCGTCTTGACGCCGTCGCCGTTCCAGTCGCACATCAAGAAGGTGTCGCTGGGCAGACCGTAGGTGAAGGCGTGGTCGGACGCGCCGGTCGTCAGGCTGTTGCGCAGGTAGAGCACGTTGGAGCGCACGATGGCCGGCTTGGTCCCGGTTCCCGCGCGGACCGTCAGGGTCCTGCTCACCGTCTGGCCGTCCACTGTCGTGGTGACCGGGTTGACGCCGGTGGCCTGGCTCGCTGTGAAGGTCGAGGTGGCCTGGCCGCTGGTCGTGGACGTGGACGGGGGCGACATGGTCCCGTAGGTCGCGCCGAAGGACATGGGCGTGCCGTTGGGGACGTAGCCTGTCCCGCTCGTATCGGTGTTGGCCGAGTTCGTGGTCAGGGCGCCGGTGGCGGTCGAGGTCGCGCCGACTTCCACCGTGGTCGGGCTGGCCGACAGGGTCAGCGTCAGCCACGGGTCGGCGTCCACGGGGCCGTTCACGCCGTTGGTCGCCGTGGGGCAGCCGGCGCCGCTGGCGCCCGGTCCGTAGTTGCAGCCCCACCAGTTGTTCTCGGCGTCCACCGTGATGGCCGTCTCCAGGTTCTGCAGCCCGTAGACCGTATTACCGACGATGCGGTTGAAGTGGATGGCCGGGGACGCGGTGATGCTGCCGGCGCTGATGCGGACGCCATACGAGTTGTTGAGCAGGTTGTTGCTGGTGATGGTGATGCCAGCGTTGGGCGAACTGCCAATGGTATCGCTAATCCGTACACCACTGTAGTTGGTCGCCGCGTTCTGGAGCAGGTTGTTGCTGACAGTGATGCCCGTGTTGCCGCCGCCCAGGAACACACCGTGCGCGATAGAGCCGGTGCTGGTGTTGCCCTGGACCAGGGCGGTGTTGGTCAGGAACAGGCAGATGGAGCTGTCGTTGACCAACTCGTTGCCGGTGATGGTCAGGTTGGAGGGCAGCGCCGTGGGCGGTACGCCGGTGAACAGGATGCCGCAGTTCTCGTGGCCGGTGAACTTGTTGTTCGTCACCGTGATCTTCGCCGCGCCCTGGTCCGAGTAGATCCCGTTGCCGGACCCCGCGCCGGGTGCGTTGTTGGTCTTGAAGCAGTTCTGCTCGGCCACGCTCGTCGTCACGCCGCTGCTGTGGAGGTAGGCCCCCATGAGGTTGTTGCGGAAGACGTTGTTACGGACCTGGTAGCCGGAGTACAGTGGGCTGGTATACAGGCCGGTGTCCGTGGTCACGTCCTGGATGATGAAGCCGCTGAACACGATATTGTCGGCGGCCAGGCTGAAGCGCCCGCCCGTGACAACCGTCTCGCCGGTAGTGGCGTCGCAGCGTGTGCGGCCGTCCACGGCGTACTGCGCGCCGCGCAGCGTCAGCGTCTTGTCCACGGTGACCGCCTCGGTGAACGTGCCGGCCGCGGCGGTGATGACCCCATTCGCGCTCGTGCCGGCGATGGCGTCGGCGAAGTTGCTGTACGCCTCGCTCTCGTCGTTGGTGATGGGGGCGAAGGTCGTCAGGTTGGGCTGGAAGCCGCGCGTGGCCGGCTGGGTGTCCGTGCCGTCGGTCAGCCAGGGGGTGAAGTCGAGGTTGCCCGCCGCGCCCACACCCTGTGTACCGACGTTGAACGTGTTGGCCGGGTGGGCGGGGCCGTTGGCGCTGCCCCACCAGTTCTGCTCGGCGTCAATCAACTCGCCGACGCCGCTCTGGAGGCCGTTGGCCGAGTTGCCCGCCAGGCTGTTCTGGTGGACGTTGACATCCGCGCCCGTGGTCAGG
>CAZFUK010000554.1:0-3928 GCA_964522005.1 uncultured Anaerolineales bacterium
ACGTCGAGGTTGATGTCCTGGAGGACGTGGTGCTGGCCGAACCACTTATTGACATGACGCAGGCTGATCATGGGCATACACGCCTCGTGGGCAATGGTCCAAATCCAGGGGCCAAGATTACTAAAGCCTAGTTTTACACGAAGCCTCCGTTGTTGTCAAACATGGACATGGGCGCCAGACGAAGCGTGGCCGTCAATACCTTCTATCAATAATTTGACGCCTGCTTACAATCACACTAAAATTCTACACTGGCGTTTGCCTAAGTGTGTTCCGTGTGTGAAGATGTGAACTTTTTATAAACGCAGGTCTAGATAGAGTACCGACAGCATGTCCACGGTTATATCGTCTCAACCGTCCACCCTGGACCCAGTAGCGCCTCCTGGGGAGCGTGACGGCCTGGAGACCGCCCTGGCTGCCGTCTGGCAGGTCGCGCAGCGTCAGGGCGCCGAGGCTCTCGCCCTGTACGCCGTAGACGACGCCCAGCTCTATCTGCGCGCCGTTCACGGCTCCATGGACCTTCCGCCTCGGATCACTCTCCCTCCAGACGCCCCCGCCTCCCTACCCCGCCATCGTCTTTATCATCATCCTCCTCTGCCTGGCGCCCCGCATCTTCCCCACTCGCTGTGGCTCCCCCTGGCCGACGGGTCATCCCTCGTCGGCTGGCTGGTCGTCGCCGCGCCGCCCGACGCCCCCCTCCGCCGCCGTCCACACTGGAGCCGCCTGCGACTGGCGGCCGATGGGCTGGCCTTCGCCCTCCATGCGGCGCGCCTGCGCGTTGAACTCGAGTGGCGGGGGGCAGAAGTGGCGTTCCTCCAGCGCGTCTCGCGCCTGGTCCACTCGGCCCTGTCGCTGCCGGCCCTGCTGACCATTATTGTGGATGAGTTGACCAAGACGTGGGGCTACCAGTACGTGACCATTTATCGCCTGGAAGGGGACCGGCTCGTGTGCGCTGCCTATCGTGGGCTGCCCGGTCAGCCGGCGGAGCCGGTCATTCCCGTGCAGCAGGGTATCATGGGCCGCGCGGCGCGCACAGGCTGCGTCCAGTGGGCGCCGGACGTGCAGCGCGACACGGATTATGTGCGGCTGGCGCCCGACGTCGCGGGCGAGATCGCGGTGCCGATTCGGGTGGAGGACGGCGTTGTCGCGGTGCTCAACGTCGAAACCAGTGAACACCAGGCGCTCACCGAGCGGGATGTCCACTTCCTCGACTTACTGGGGGAGCAAATCGGCGTCGCGTTGCAGACGACGCAGGTGTATGAAGAGGCTGCGCGCCGCGCCGAGGAGGTGACCGCGCTCTATACCACGGTGGAAGCGGTCAACGCGGAACTGAGCCTGCACGAGGTCTTACAGACGATTGTGGAGCAGGCGTCGCGGCTGATTGGCGCGGCGGGCGCGCGTATCCGCCTCCTGACCCCTGACCGGCGCGAGCGCGTCTGCGTGGCATTAACGGGTGATTTGGCACACAACTTGCTAGGCCACCGCGTGCCCGCGACGGAGGGGTTGACCGGGCGGGTGCTGGAGGAGGGGGCGCCGGTCCTGATCAACGATGTGCAGGAGGACCCGCAGCTTCTCTCCATCGGCCGCGAGCGGGGTGTCTCCGCCCTCCTGTCCGTTCCATTGACGGCCAAGGGGGGCATCATTGGGGAGCTAAGCATCTCCAACGGGGTGGGGGGCCGACGCTTCAATGAGCGCGACCTGCGGCTGATGACCATCTTCGCCCAGCAGGCGTCCACCGCGCTCCACCATGCCCAGTTGTACGAGGCGGAACGGCGCCACGTGCGCCAGTTGGGGCTGGCGAACCAGGTCGCCCGGCTGACCACGGCGACGCTAGACATTGACGCCATCTTGACGACGGCGGTGCGCAGCCTGTGCCAGGACCTTGGGTATCTGGGGGCCACTATCCTGCTCTATAATCATGAACGCGAGGAGCTTGAACTGCGCAGCGTTAGCGGTCCCGAGGAACTGAGCGCGCCCATCGGGACCCGCTACCCGGTGCCCGGCGGGCTGAGCGGGGAGGCGATTGTGAGCGGGGAAACCGTCGTCTCCAACGATAGCCGGCACGACTCGCGTGTCCGCGCCGCCACGCCCGTCACCCCGCGCTCGATTGTCGCCGCCCCGCTGCGCAGCGGGTCGAACATCCTGGGCGTCTTGAGTGTCGCCAGTGACACCGTCAACGGGTTTGAACCGGCCGATGTGGCGGTCATCCAGACCATCGCGGACCAGTTGGGCGGGGCGTTAACCGCCGCCGGCCTCTATGCCGAGACGCTGGCGGCGAAGCAGCGCGCTGAGACGCTGCTGCACGAAGCCCAGGAGGTGGACCGCCTGAAAACAGAGATTGTGGCAAACTTCTCCCACGAACTGCGCGCGCCGCTCGCCTCCATCAAGGCCTACACCGAACTCCTGCTGCACTACCACCAGGCCGACGGCGACCTCCCGCGCCAGTTCCTGACGATTGTCAACGAGGAGACGGATCGCCTGACGGACCTGGTCAACGAGGTCCTCGATCTGGCGCGGCTGGAGGCGGGACGCCCAGAGATGGAATTCAGCGAGGTATCCCTGCTGTCGCTGGTCGAGGAGATCGTGCGCGTCTTTGACGTTCAGGCCCAGGCGCGGGCGGTCCAGATCGAGGTAGAGGCTGCCCAGCCCCTACCTCACTTCTGGGGCGACCGCCAGTTATTGGGGATGCTACTGCGCAACTTGATTTCAAACGCCGTCAAATACAATCGGCAAGGCGGCTCGGTCCACATCATCCTCGATCAGGCCACCGAACCCAACCGCCAGACCTATACGCGCGTGCGGGTGCAGGACACGGGGGTAGGCATCCCGGCCGATGCCCTGCCGCACCTGTTCGAGAAGTTTTTCCGCGTGCGCTCGACCACGGAGTCGGGCATCCAGGGAACGGGACTTGGCCTGACACTGGCAAAGGCGGCCGTCGAGGCCCACCGGGGGAAGATCAGTGTCGCCAGCATTGAGGGAGCCGGGTCCGAATTTACCGTTCTCTTACCGGTGACGTCCCCTCAAGCGTCACACTCCGCCTCTCAGTCGGTAGATGGGCCGACTGACTTATCGCGATAGAGGGAAAGATGACCACCTTGACTCAGCCAGAGACCGTGGAGCTAGGGCAGACCGGGGGCAAGATTCTCATTGTGGACGATGATCAACGGCTGGGTGATGCGCTCATGCTCTACCTGAAGCGCACCGGGTATCAAGTCGCCATTGCGTACGATGGCGTCCAGGGGTTAGAGACCTTCCAGACCTTCCACCCTGACCTGGTCATCCTGGATGTGATGATGCCGCGTCTCAATGGCTGGGACACCGCGCGCCGTTTGCGCGACACATCGCACGTTCCCATCATTATGTTGACCGCACGCGGCCAGGAGAACGACCGGGTCACGGGGCTAAAGCTAGGGGCGGATGACTACGTCACCAAGCCCTTCAGCCTGCGCGAGTTGGAGGCGCGAATTGAGGCCGTGTTGCGCCGGGCGCGTCTCGTGGACACAGCGCGGAACGGCCCACTCTACCAGGATGGCTTCCTGATGATTGACGCCTCGGGCTGGGATGTGACCCGCGAGGGACAGCCCGTTGACCTCACGGCCACCGAACGCAAGCTGCTGTTCCTGCTGGTGGAGAACACGGGCAGTGTCCTGAGCGCGGACACCATCCTGGAGAAGGTGTGGGGCAAGGAGTACGCCGACCGCCCCGAGTACGTAAAGCTCTACATCTGGCGGCTGCGCCAGAAGCTGGAGGTGGACGCCACCGTGCCGCGCTACATTGTGACCGAGCGCGGGCGCGGCTACCGCTTTGTCCCGACCGAAGGCGCGCAGATGCGGCGCTAAGACCTCCTCTCGAGCGGGTAGATTTCAGGGGTCTAACCATCTATCGCCGTTATAGGCGACTGTCACCCTGAGCGAAGCGAAGGGTCTCGCTT
>CAZFUK010000555.1:0-3921 GCA_964522005.1 uncultured Anaerolineales bacterium
CCAGATGGGCGTCGGCGAGCCGACCCTCAACCTGAGCGAGGGGCTGGTCTACCCGGTCCACTACACGCCCGACCTGCTCCAGACCGCGCGGGAGGCGGCGGTGGGACCCCTTCCCCCGACCCCCTCACCGGGGAGGGAAGGGGGAGGCGCGGGCGAGGTCACCTCGCCCCTACCTGGCCCCCCTCCCGTTTTAGGGGAGGGGACGGGGGAGGGGTCCACGTCCCTACGTGGCTCCCCTCCCTTTTTAGGGGAGGGGCAGGGGGAGGGGTTCGTGGACGGGCAGGCGCCTAGCCTCCTCGGCCCCGAGCACCCCAGCGGCGCTTATACCGACACCTGGCACGTCATCACCCGTGGCTTCAAGGGCATCATCCTCGACTCGCGGCCCGCCGACGGCGACGTGGTCAGCGGCGCGCACTGGCACCAGATGAGCGACACCTTCGACAAGGTGGACCTGGACGCCCTCGCCCGCGCCCACGAGTGGGCCTGGCGGCTGCTCCAGCGCATTGACCACGACGCCGAGGGAGACGCTACAGCGTGACGAGGCGCACCCGAAACTCGGCCCCGTCGCCGTAGACCTGTTCGGTCAGCCCGTCCTGGTCCCACATAACACTCAAGCTCTGGAGCGTGTCGGCCAGGGTCATGGGCGTGGTCGTGGCCCAGAACTCGACCAGGCGGGCGCGGACCTGGGTCGGCCCTAGGGTGTACTCGGCGCCGTTGGGGGCGACCAGCCTGGGCAGGCCGAGCACGTTGCACAGGAGCCGCCCGGTCCAGCCGCCCTGGTCGGCCCACACGGGCAGCCCCTGCCGCGTGCGCGTTAGCTCATAGGTCGGCCCGCGCCGGTCCGACTTCAGGATGAACCCGACCGCGTTCCCGTTGTTCACCGCCCCGTGCTGTAGGGTGATATGGCAATCAACACCTGGGGTTGCCATCCGCTAGCTCCTTTCGCTCAACACTCAAACGGTGGCCGCCGTTCGCATTCATGGAACGGCAGCCGCCAACTCACCGGCCCGCTCTCCGTCAGCGCCACCTGCGCCAGCCACCCCTGCCAGGCCTGGAGCTGCCCGGCCGCCCAGTCGTTGGTCCAGCGCCGCGTGGCCGACGCCACGTTTTCCGCCTCGGCTAACTGGCGTGCCCGCGCCTCAGCGGCGTAGGCCGCCGCGCCCAGCGCCAGCCCCTGCTCGTGCCAGGTCGGGACGCTGGTAGCGCTTGCTCCATCGAGGCCGTCCACGGTGTGCAGCGCCAGGTAGAACACCCGCGCCGTCTCACCCGCCACCGGCTCCGGGCCGTCGGCGAGGTAGACCGTCGTGGGCGACAGGGGGATGAAGTGGCGGGCGT
Organism: uncultured Anaerolineales bacterium; assembly: GCA_964522005.1. Classification (GTDB taxonomy): domain Bacteria; phylum Chloroflexota; class Anaerolineae; order Epilineales; family JAHCIE01; genus JAHCIE01. Next base: position 1,336 of record CAZFUK010000555.1, read on the forward strand.
TGGGCGGGTCTTCCGGGTCCGACAGGGTGTAGGGCAGCCAGATCATGCGCGGCGTGAGCAGGCCCGGCAGGCTCGCCAGGCTCACCTCGCGCCCCCCGCTCCCCAGCGTCAGCGTCGCGGCCACGGTGCGGGCCGTCACCCGGCTGTAGTCGGCCAGCGCCGCCCGCAGCGCGGTGTCGAGCTGGGCGTCGGTCCAGACGGCTGTGCCGCCGTCGCGCACCTGGTCCCGTACCGCCGCGCGGTAGGCCGCCAGGTTCATACCGCCCCCGGCAGGTAGTAGATCACAACCGCGCCATCCACGGCGGTGGGCGAGGAGCCGGCCGTGAAGTTGAGGGCGATGCCGAGGACGCTGTTGGCGGCGACGAACACGGGCGCCGCCGTCCCGCCCACCGCCTTCGACTTCCAGAGGGTCGGCGTGCCCGCCGTCGCCACGGTAATAGCGCTGATGACGTCCACGCCATCGTCAATGATGTCAATGGTCGAGTTGGTCGGCGTCCCGGTGTGCGATTGCGGGCAGTACGAGACGGCGACAATGGTGATGCCGCGCGGCAGCTTGCACTCCAGGAGCGGATCCTGCGCTGCCGAGGCATCCCAGGTGAAAGAGAGGGTCTGGAACATGGGGGTCTCCTTGGGTGTTGCGTAGTGCGGATTGCGTGATGCGTATTTCGTATTCCGTATTCCGTATCTCGGACTGAGAAATACGAAATACGCACTACGCACTAGGGCACGTTGGCCTTGTAGAGCGGGCGGTAGTCAATCACGCCCACGCCGTAGAAAAACCGCGTCTTGATGCGCAACTCATCATTGGTGAACATCGAGCCAACCTCCGGCTGGTCGGCCACGAAGACTTCGGGCTGCCGACCAAAGCGGTAGCCCACCCCGATGCCCGGCGCGATGCGCGGATCCGCCACGGCGGCCCAGTCGTTGGCGTCGGTCCACTCCGGCACGGCGACCACGTTCTGCGCCGCCGAGCGCCGCACGTTCTCGTAGAAGACGTTGGAGCTGGGTTCAGTGGGCGAGACGAAGATCTGGAGTGCCGTCTTCTCCAGTTCGATGGGCGTCAGCAGGTAGCGCGGGCGGATGCCGAGGCGCTTGCCGCTGCCCAGTTCGGTCTGCTTGAACATGGCCTGCACCGCCGCGTCCCACGCGCTGGCCGACAGGGCCGTGGTGCCGAGATTGCCGCGCGACGCATCGAACAGGGTCACGCTGTCGGCCAGTTCCGGCCCGGTCCCGCTGTTCTGGGTGAAGAGGCCGGCCACCGTGCTGGACAGGGTGCGGACGGCCGCCGTCGCCAAGAGGGCCGGGATGCGGCGCACGCGGCGCGTCTCATCGCGGTCAATCATCTCCAGCGTCAGCCCCAGGTAGCCGCCCTTCTTGGTCCAACTCGTCGTCTCGGTGTTGTCGGCCCACGTCAACTCGGTATAGGCCGCGCCCTCGCTGACCGTCGGCAAATCCCCGAAGCCGCCCACCGAGACCCAGCGGATGTCCTGGAGGGAGGTAAAGTCCTCCTCGTGGACAATCGCCCGCCACCAGTCGTAGCCCGCCCGCCCCAACTCCTCCGTCCGCGCCGCGATGACCTTGTTCATGGCGTTCGTCACCAGCCCGGCCATCGTCGTCGCGTTGGCGTTCGCCAGCGCCACGCGGCTCGGGTTGAACACGCCATACAGGTCGTAGTCCCCCGTCACCAGGTGGTACAGCTCACGGATACCGCTCAGGCGCGGCGTGTCGGCCAGCGCGTCGGGCAGCGCCAACCCGAACAGCCGGTCCACCGCCAACTGGACGCGGTCCAACTCGGTGAGCACCCCACCGACGGAGGACGAAAGACGGACGACAGACCCACTCCCTCCCCGTCCGTCTCCCAGCCACCGTCCTCCGTCCTCGGTCCTCCGCCTGCCCCCCGCGATGGGGGGGCCTCCATCGCCCAGCCCCCGCACCACGCCGCTCTCGGCCAGCGCGGCCCACGTCGCCCGCTTGCCATCGAGCGCCGCCTGGAGTTCATCCGGCGCGAACACCCTTCCCCCGAACTGCGCCCGCACTTCCTCGCGCAGCGGCGCGGGCAACTCGCACGCGGCGAGCGTCGCGTCCAGCGTCGCGCGACACTGCTGGACCAGCAGCGCCTGGCTCAACCCCGCCGCCCCGTCCCCGCCTGCCCCCCGCACCGCCGGGTCCTCCGTCAGTGACAACCGCTCCGTCATCGGCTCCTCCTGCTCTCCCCTGGCCGCCAGCCGCGCCTCGAAGACGCCGCCGGCCGCCGGTTGATACACCACATCCGCGCTGTGCACGCGGCTGATCCGCTCGACCCGCCCCTGGCTCGCGTAAAACGACACGTCAATACTCAACCCCAGCGGCAGTGTCGCCTGACCCTGGGCCGCCTGGCTCAGCATGTCGCGCAGCAACTCGTCTACCCACGCCCCCAACGGCCCCAGGGGCCGGAAGACGCCCCGCACCGCGCCCGCCTCCGCGTCGTAGCGCGGCTCGCTCACCACGCCGCACAGGTCGCGCACCGAACGCTTCCCAATCAGCGTTGGGTCCAGGCGGTGATCCACGAAACTGGGCAGGCGCGCAAACTGCCCCGCCGCCACCGCC
>CAZFUK010000556.1:0-3055 GCA_964522005.1 uncultured Anaerolineales bacterium
CCAACCCCGACCTGGCGGCCATCGCGCGCCGCGCCCTGGAAGCCGTCCTGGCCGACCACAAGCGCGATACCTAACACGAGCACCCGTCGGGGCATGAGAGGTGGAGAATGAACTTCAAACGACTGAATATGCTGTGGCAGACGGTGGGCGGCCTGGTAGCGCCTGTGATCCTGACCACTCTGCTCATCCAGAGGTTTGCCGACCCTCAGGTGAACCTTTATCAGTGGTTGATGTGGCTGCACGTCCCACTACTGTTTCTGCACGAATATGAGGAATATGTCATCTGCCCGGATGGCTTCAAGAAGTTCGTGAATACGCACACAGTCCTGGCCCTGAAGCCGCCCCAGGAAGATACTCCCCTCAACGACATGATGATTTTTGTCATCAATATTGGCGCCTGGGTCTGGGCCATTGCGGGAGCAGTCCTGGCTCAAACGGCGCCCTGGGTGGGGGCAGGCTTCCTCATCATGCAGATACTCATCAATGTTATCACGCATACCGTGGTGTTCCAACTCAGGCGTAAAGCTTACAACCCTGGCCTGGCGACAACGCTGGGACTGTTGATTCCCTACATCACTTTTGTCTTCTGGTACATTGGAGCCACCAGTCTGTTCACGCCGCTCGACTGGACCCTTACCTTCCTTTCGGGCATCGGCATTTCTGCCTTGCTACCTGTTTGGTCAGTCACACGGAACAGAGGCAGGATGAAAGCACAGCCGACCCCTTGAGAGCGCGTGGAAGATCTCAGCCTACCCCTCGGACGGCCCAGGCACGGCCAATCAGGTGGATCGAGCCATCGGGAGAGTGGGGCAGCCGCGTCCGAATCCCCTCGCGCAGCGCGGCCCGCCGCTCTTCGCTCAGGCTCATAGCGTAGCCGGGCGCCGGCCCCTGGCCGCCCAGGAAGGGCGACCAGTAGTCGTCGAAGTCGCGGAACACGGTGGGCACGTCAATGGCGCGCGTCTCGACATCTCTCAGGCCCGCCTCGGCCAGGAGGGCGCCCAGCGGTTCAGGGGCGCACAGCGGGAAGCGAACGCCCTCGTCCAGGTCGCGGCTGGCCGGGTCGAGAGCGACGGCCGCGTCCCAGAAGTGACGCATGAGTTGCATCTCGCCCGCGTAGTCCCAGACATAGACGGCCACGACGCCACCCGGCCGCGTTACGCGCGCCATCTCGGCCACCGCCTGCCCCGGCCGGGGGATGAAGTTGAGGACGAGGCCGGAGACGACAGCGTCGAAGGTGGCGTCGTCGAACGGCAGCGCCTGGGCGTCCGCGACCTCGAAGCGGGCGCGAGGGTCGGCCGTCTGACCCCGAGTGTAAGCAACGTAGCCAGCCGACTGGTCCACGCCCACCACTTCGGCCGGCGCCGCCTGGTCGAGCACCGTCTGGCTCAGCGCCCCGGTTCCGCAGCCGATGTCGAGCCAGCGGCGGCCGGGCGGGAGCGCGAGCCAGGTCAGGAACTCGCGGGCGACCAGGCGGCTCCAGCGCCCGACATACGGCTCATACGCCTCGCCCAGCCCCCAGGCCTCCTGGCGCTCTGCGGTGTTCGAGTCTTGTTGCATCCTTGCCTCCATGACGAGCGCTGCCTGGTACGAGGGGACGAGCAGGGGGTGGCTAGCCACCCCCTGCTCTGTGTCGCTGTCACCTGCATCAACCTCGTTCAGGGTCGTCCATCCCAATCGCCGACAATTGGCTCGTCCCCCTGGACGCCCAGGGCAAAGATGAGATCGGCGATGCCGTTGGTGTTGGAGTTGCGCAGGTAGAACCAGCCGTTGCGATAGATGCCGACTGTATCGGTGCCGTTGCCATCCCAGTCACCGGCGACCGGCTTGTCGCCCGGCGTGCCATAGTCCAGTTCAATGTCGGCGACGCCGGAGGTGTTAGAGTTGCGCAGGTACAGGTGGCCGTTGGTCGGGCGGAACACGCCGACCGAGTCGAAGCCCTTGTTGGTCCAGTCACCGGCGAGCGGCGCATCGCCTGAGACGCCCAGGTTGATGATATAGTCGGGCGCGCCTGCCGTATTCGAGTTGCGCAGGTAGAACCAGCCGTTGCGGTAGATGCCCACCGTGTCGGTGCCATTGCCGTCCCAGTCGCCCGCCACCGGAATATCCCCGTTCTGGCCGAAATTGAACGCGATGTCGGAGTAGCCGTTGGTGTTGGAGTTGCGCAGGTAGAAGACGCCGTTGCGGTAGACGCCCACTGTGTCAACGCGATCCCCATTCCAGTCGCCGGCAATCGCCTTGTCGCCGGGCAACCCGTAGGTCAGTTGAATATCGGCCACGCCCGACGAGTTCTGGTTCTTGAGGTACAGGTTGCCGTTGCTGGGCCGGAAGACACCGGTGGTGGTCGGATTGCGCGATGGCACGGCTGTGGGCGTTGGGGTCCGGGTGGGGGCCGGCGTTGGCGTGCGGGTGGGGACCGGCGTCGGCGTGACGGTCATGGCTGGAGCCCCGCCGCGCGCGGCGTTGACCGCCGCCAGAGCATCCAGCACGCCGTAGCCCCACATGTTGTTCGACCGCCCGCCGGGGTTCATGTAGCAGGACGGGTCATCCCGCTGCGAGGCCGTCGTGCGAATCAGGTTCTCAAGTTGACCCACGTTGCCGTTGAGGACCGGGGCGGCGGAGAGCATGAGCGCCAGCGTCCCCGCCACGTGGGGCGCGGCCATAGACGTGCCGGCTTTGCTGCCGTAGCTCGCGCCTCGGATGGAGGACTCGATGCCTGTCCCCGGCGCCACAATATCCGGCTTCGGGCGGTTACTGCCGTCTATCGTCACCGGCCCCCGGCTGCTGAAGCGCGCCAACTGGGCATTGAAATCGAGGGCGCCCACGGTGAGCGCGGCCGAGTAGATGGCGGGCGGTTCAGAGATGGAACTACACTCAGGACCGGAGTTACCCGCCGCGGCGACGAAGACGATGCCCGCCGAGCGGACGTTCTGGACGGCCTGCTGGAGCGTCTGCCACGAACAGCCCTCGTCGATCGGACAGGTCCACGAGTTATTGACGATGTCCGCGCCCCGGCTTGGGTCGCCATTCTGGAGGAACGAACCGCCGAGGGGGAAGG
>CAZFUK010000556.1:3065-3904 GCA_964522005.1 uncultured Anaerolineales bacterium
ATCATAAACTCCATGCAGCCCATGTACAGGCTGGGGGACCCGACCCCGGCGTTCATGTTGCGGCAGGCGATCCATTTGGCATCCGGTGCGACGCCAATGGTGTGGCCGGTCGCATCGCCGACCATGGTTCCGACGGTGTGGGTTCCGTGGTCGTTGTCGTCCACGGGCGCGGCGGTCTGCGCGACGGGGTCGTACCAGTTGTAGTTGTGATCCGCCGCGGCACCGTTCCAGCCGCGATAGCGGCTCTGGAGCGCGGGGTGGGTCCATTCCACGCCCGTGTCGGCGCTGCCCACCACGACCCCCGCCCCTCGATAGCCCAACTGCCAGACCTGGGGCGCCTTGATCTCCGTGACACCCCAGGCGGCATAGCTCGTCTGCGGGTTAGGCGCCTGCTCCACGTCCAGCTTACTGGCGACTTTCGGGTTCATCTCGACACGGGCCACGTCGGCCCGCTTGGCCATGGTCTCGATCAGCGCCGCGTCGCCCTGGACGAGGACGGCGTTGACAATCCCAAAGGGTTGCACCGTCGCCCCGCTTGCCTTGGCGGCCTGAACGAGGCCAGGCTGGGTGCGGTCGGCCACGGCGCGGAGTTGCTGGTAGACATAGGCCGCCTTCGCGGCGCGCGTGGTCAACTTCTCCGCGCCGGAGACATCGGCCTGCTCAGCCAGGACAACGATCATCTCTGTCGGCCCGCCTTTCGCCGCGTCCGCCAGGAGTTGGGGAGCCACTTTCGCTTGCCAGGACGAATCAGCTTTCTCGGGTTGGGGATTTTGAGCGGTCGCGGGAGCGACCGCGACAATCATCACGACAGCCAGACATACGAACGCAAAGAGACGACG
>CAZFUK010000557.1:0-3890 GCA_964522005.1 uncultured Anaerolineales bacterium
CAAGCTCCTCCACTGCCACTCCAAGCCTGCCCACCTCATCTCAGACCCACCGCGTAACTCCTGTTTGAAAGAACCCTGGTCAAAGCCAGGATTGTCTAGGCTTCGGGCAGGGTGAAGTGGAAGGTCGCCCCCTGGCCCTCGACGCTGGTGGCCCAGATGCGGCCACCGTGCGCCTCGACCAGGTGGCGCGCAATCGCCAGCCCCAACCCCGCGCCGACGCCGCCGCCGCGCTCGCGCGCCCTGTCCGCTTTGAAGAACCGCTCGAAGACGCGGGTGAGGTCGGCGGCGGCGATGCCCGGCCCGTTGTCGGCGACGGTAAACAGGACATCACCGCCTTCAATGCGGCGGTCGGGGTTGCGCCGGGCGGTGATACACACCTGTCCGCCGGGGTGGGAGTATTTGACCGCATTGTCCAGCAGGTTGACCAGCACCCGCCCCGCCTTGTCGGCGTCGGCCAACGCCTGAAGGCTCGGCTCGACCTCGACCGTCAGCGTGACCCCCTTCTGCTCGGCCTGGGGCATGAGGCGGGCCACGACCTGCTCCACGAGGTCGGTCACCCTGATGGGCGCGAGGCGAAGGGGCATCCGCCCGTCCTCGATCTGGCTGAGGTCGAGCATATCCGTCACGAGCGTCGTCAGGGCCTGTACTTCCGACGCGATCGTGCCTACCAACTCGCCCTCGTCGCCGTCGCCCGTCGTCGCCAGGAGCGCGTCCCACAGCAGGCCGAGGGAGGTCAACGGCGTGCGGAGTTCGTGGGAGATGTTGGCGACGAAGTCGCGCCGCGCCCGCTGGAGGCGGTGCAGGTCGGTCACGTCCTGGAAGGCGAGGGTCGCCGTGTCGCCGCCACCGGTCATCTGGACGCGATACGCGCGTTGGGCGGCGCTGAGGCTCAACGTTCGCCGCTTGTGGTCGGCCAGCGTCTCGGCCACCGCCTGGCGAAGGTCCGCGTCGCGTACCACTTCGATCAGGCTGCGGCCGACCACATGGCCGAACAGGGCGCGGCCCTCCTCGTTGAGCGCGGTGATGTGCTGGGAGGCATCCACGACGATGAGGGCGTCGTGGACCGAGGCTTCGACCTGGGCCAGACGGCGCTGGAGAGCGGCCACCTGGGCCACGAGCGCGGCCTGCTCGGCCTCCCGGCGGGCTGCCGCCTGTTCGACCTGCGCGGCCCGCACGGCGATTCGCCGCGCCTGCCAGACGGTCCAGGCGGCGAGGCCGGCGGCCAGCAGCAGGAGGCTCCATCCCCACCAGGTCATACGTCAGCCCTCGAAGCGGTAGCCGATGCCGCGCACGGTCTGGATGCGCTGGGGGTTCGAAGGGTCGGCCTCAATCTTCTCGCGCAGCCAACGGATATGGACATCTACTGTGCGGGTGGTGTCACCCTCGTAGTCATAGCCCCACACCCGCTCCAGCAGCAGGTCGCGCGACAACACGGCCCCCTGGTTGCGCATCAGTTCGGCCAGCAGGTTGAACTCTTTATGTCGAAGTTGCAGTTCCTCACCCCGCAGCGTCGCCCGCCGGCGGACCAGGTCCAGCGTCAGGCCACCCGCTTCAAGCTTGTCGGCGCGCTGTGTCGGTACGCGGCGCAGGACGGCCCGAATGCGGGCCGCCAACTCGCCAAAGCTAAACGGCTTGACCACGTAGTCGTCCGCCCCGCTCTCCAGGCCCACGATGCGGTCAATCTCGCCGTCACGCGCACTCAGCATGATGATGGGCGTCGTGCCTGCCCCCCGAATGCTACGCGCCACCGATAGCCCGTCTAGCCTGGGCAGCATCAGGTCCAGGATGACCAGGTCGGGCCGGGCATCGCGAGCCATCTGCAACCCCGTCAGCCCATCGGTCGCCCCCAGTACCTCGTAGCCCTCGCGTTTGAGGTTCAGCGCGAGCGCCTGCTGGAGGACCGGGTCGTCCTCAATGACCAGAATCCGCGTCATAGCTCACCCTCAATTCCGCCACGAGCGGCTGGTGGTCCGACGCGCGCGTTTCGTCGTAGGCGACCCGCACGGCGGTCGGCGTCAGGCCCCGCACGAAGATGTAGTCAATCGCGCCCGCCCAGCCGTCGTCAGTACGCGTGCCCGGCGGCCCCGAGGGGAAGGTCAGCCGCGCCTTGCCGGTTAGGCCCACCGTCTGCGCCGTGTCTACCAACCGCCCCCGTAGCAGAGCGATCTCCGGGCTGTCGGGCTGGGCGTTGAAGTCGCCCGCCAGGACCAGCGGCCCCCTCGGCGCCCACTCGTCCACGATGTCTAGCGCCGCCCGCGCCTGGGCCAGCCGCTCCTCCGCCTGCAAGCCCCAGTGCGTGACCAGGACGTGCAACGGCCCCCAGGGCGTTTGAAGGGTCGCCGCCAGGAGGCAGCGCGGCTCGGCGGCGAAGTGCGGGTTCAGACGACGCAGCCACGCTAGCAGCCGCTTGCGCTTGATCCAGTCCCAGACCCTCTGAGGCGGACTTTCAAGGCTCAACCACCCAAACAGCCGCGCCTGCCACCCTTGCTGAGGCGGCTTGGGCAGGCGGTAGACCTGGACCCGCTCGACGGGCCAGCGTGTCAGCAGCGCGACCCCATAGCGCCCGCCGCCCGGCAACGTGAGCGCCGCGCCAAAGTGGTCGCGCCGGCCGAGCCGCCGGCCGAGCCAGGCCGGCTGGTGGACCCAGTGGGTACGGCGGGCGAGGACGTCCACCTCTTGCAAGGCGACGATGTCGGGCTGTAGCCCCTCCATCACCTGGGCCATGGCCTCCAGGCTCTGGGGATGGTGCTGGCCCGCCTTGATATTGTAGCTGAGAACTGTCAGGGAGGGTATCGGAGTGGACATAGGTTGTATCTTTGAACAGACCTGACAGGTTTTTGGAACCTGTCAGGTCTTGGCTGATCTGTCAAGAATTGGCCCGTCTGTCAGGCCTCCCTGCCGTCCAGCGCGCGGCGCACATGCCCGCTGGCCGCCGCCAGCCGTCGCGCCGCTTCCTCCGCGCTGACATCAGCCAGCAGGGCGACCAGCGCGGTCTTGACGTCGTCGTGGGCAGCGGCCAGCGCCTCGGCCGCCGTCTCCGCGTCTACCTCTGCGGCGCGCTGGACGATACGCCGCGCCCGGTCGCGCAGCTTGGCGTTGCCGGCCTTGACATCCACCATCAGGTTGCCATAGACCTTGCCCAGCTTGATAAACGCCGCTGTGGTCAGCATGTTGAGGACCATCTTCTGCGCCGTACCCGCCTTCATGCGCGTCGAGCCCGTGACGACTTCGGGGCCGGTGACCGGCGCGATGACTACGTCCACGGCGTCGTGGATGGGCGTCTGGGGGTTGTTGACGATGCCGACGGTCGCCGCGCCCCGCCGCCGCGCCTCGGCCAGCGCGCCCAGCACATACGGTGTGCGCCCGCTGGCCGCCACGCCCGCCACCACATCATCGGCTCCCACGTCCAGGGCGGCGATCTCGCGGCCGCCGCGCTCGGCGTCGTCTTCCGCGCCTTCACTCGCCCGCAGCATGGCGGCCTCGCCACCTGCCAGCAGCGCGGTGACTTGCTCCGGGCGCGCGGAGTAGGTCGGCACGCACTCGGCGGCGTCAATGGCCGCCAGCCGTCCGCTCGTGCCCGCGCCGACGTAGATCAGTCGGCCGCCGCGCGCCAGCCGAGCGGCGACCAGGTCCACCGCCCGCGCCACCTGGGGCAGTTCGGCCCGCACCGCCTCGGCGACGCGGGCGTCCTCCTGGTTGATAAGCTGGACGATCTCCAGCGTCGAGCGTTGGTCAATGTCGGTTGTGGCGGGGTTGACGCTTTCGGTCGCCAGTTGGGCCAGGTTCTCCATCACGCTCTCCCTTGACTATGACCCCTCCCCCACCCCTCCCCTAAAAGGAGAGGGGCTTGCACTCCCCCTTCCTTTGTCGGGAAGGGGGCCGGGGGGTTA
>CAZFUK010000558.1:0-3887 GCA_964522005.1 uncultured Anaerolineales bacterium
TCGATCTACATCATCGACAGCTTTCCCATCGCGGCCTGCGACAACTATCGCATTTGTCGCTCCCGTCGGTATCGTGGCGAGGTGTGGCGGGGCAAGCAAGCCAGCAAGCGCCGCTACTTCTATGGGGTCAAGCTCCATTTGCTGGTCACCCAGGACGGTCACCCCGTCGAGTTCTTCCTGACGCCCGGCTCGGTCGGCGACGTCTCGGCCTTGAGGATGTATGACTTCGATGTACCAGAGGGGGCCTGGGTCACGGCGGACAAAGCCTACACCGATTACCGGGTCGAGGATGTCTTCGACGCGGCGGGCCGACAGTTGTCGCCCTTACGCAAGAAGAACTCGTTACGACCGAAGCCCCCCTGGGTAAGCTATATGCAAGAGACGTATCGCAAGCGGATCGAAACGACGGGCAGCTCTATCGAACGCCTCCTGCCCAAGCACATTCACTCCGTCACCTCGCGTGGCTTTGAGTTGAAGGTCGGCCTCTTTGTCTTGGCCGCCAGCTTCACCTGTCTCCATCAGTAGCAACTTGGGTTAGTAATACGCGCCGTCTAGAATAGGTGCGGCTGGGAGCGTTAGGCCTGTTGCCGGGTCTAACGCTCTTTATTTAAGGGGGTGAGCCAGGCGAAGGTGGCACAGTCTTTGCACGCGCAAACTTTACACCGATGTCTAGTTGAGCCACGCGAAGCTGTGTGGACACATCACAACGCCAGTGAGGATGTATGGAGCTGCAACGCAAAACAGGGACACTCGTGGTTGTGGGGGGCGCTGAGAACAAGGACGAGAACCCCGTTATCCTCCGCGAAATCGTCAAGCTAGCCGGCGGCAGCCAGGCCCGCCTGGTGGTGCTGACGGTGGCGACAGATCAACCCGGAGAGTCGGGCGATGAGTATACCAAAGCCTTTCAAAAGCTCGGCGTCCGGGATGTCCACGTGGTAGATGTCTCGACGCGTGAGGATGCCGTGAACCCCGATGCCCTCGCGCTCATCGAGAACGCCACGGGCGTCTTCTTCACGGGCGGCGACCAGTTACACGTCACCAGTCTGTTGGGCGGTTCGCGGCTGGACCACTGCCTGAAGGAGCGGCTGGCCGAGGGGATGCTCATCGCCGGCACCAGCGCGGGCGCGGCCATGATGGCGAATAGTATGATACTCAGCGGCGAAGCCGAACAAAGCCCGCGCTTCGGGGAAATCCGTGTCGGTGGCGGGATGACTTACCTGCCGGGCACCGTGATTGATACCCACTTCTCCCAGCGGGGCCGCTTTGGCCGGCTGCTGGCCGCCGTCGCCCACTACCCGCAAGAGTTGGGGCTAGGGATTGACGAAAATACAGGCATGGTGGTCGAGGACGGCCATTTCCGGGTTATTGGCGAAGGGGCGGTGACAGTCATTGACGGCGGGGAGATGAGCTATACCAATGTTCCCGACCTGCGGGAAGGCGACTACATGGCCTTGCACGATGTGTGCGTGCATGTCATCCCGCAAGGCTATGGCTACGACCTGAAGGAGCGGCGGCCGATCCAGCGTCCGCTGAAAGCGGAACAAAACCAGCCACAGGAACAGTAAGTATGCGCATCACGCGGCTCCGTCCATTCCACGGACCCAACCTCCACAGCCACCAGCCCGTGTACGTGATGGAGCTGGACCTCGCCAACGACGGCCTGACGACTGAGACCCTCCTGCGCCTTGCCCGTCAAGCGCAGGATGATTTTATCGCACTGGGGGACACGGCATGGGAAGACGTAGGCCGTGAGCTGGGGGACGGCGGGCAAGAGCTTCACCTGGGCGTCGTCGTCGCGCGGGCCGCTTACGGCCTGACCCACCTGGCCGAGGTTCCGGCCACCCTCTACGCCGCCCACCACGACCCCCAGTCCCAGACGTGTACAGTCGTCCTGGGCTATACGGCGGAGCAGGCGACCCGCTATCTGCTGGAGACGGCGGTGGAGTACGTGGCGGCCGTGCTCAGCGCGGACCCCACCCCCGGCCCCTCCCCCAGGGGGAGAGGGGAGGCAGAGGGCGAGACGCCCCCTCCCTTCACAGGGGAGGGGGATGGGGGGAGAGGTTCCCTCGTCAACCTCGCTGAGAGGGTGGCCGAGGCCAAGCGCATCGCGGCGGACACCGAGCTAGGGCCGAGCACGCGGGCGATTGTCGAAGCGGCGGCGCGGCGGGGCATCCCGTGGCTGCGGCTTAGTGAGGAGAGCCTGGTCCAGTTGGGCTACGGCAAGTACCGCCGCCTGATTCAGGCCGCCACCACGGATGCCACCTCGTCCCTCAGCGTCGCCCTGGTGGGCGACAAGGCGCTGACCAAGACGCTGCTTGAACAAGCGTCCATCCCCGTCCCCCAGGGCCGCGTCGTCCACACCGCCGCCGACACCGTGGCCGCGCTGGCCGACCTCGGCGGGCCGGTCGTCGTCAAGCCGCGGGACGGACGGCAGGGCCGGGGCGTCTCCCTCAACCTAAACACGGAGGACGAGGTGCAGGCCGCCTTCGCCGTCGCTCGGGCCATCAGCGCAGCCGTCCTTGTCGAGGCGATGGTCCAGGGCGAGGACTACCGCGTGCTGGTCGTGGACGGCAAGCTGGTGGCCGCCAGCCACCGCCGGCCAGCCCACGTGGTGGGCGACGGCGAGGCGACGGTCGCGGCGCTCATTGAGCGGGTCAACCAGGACCCACGCCGAGGCGAGGGGCATGAGAAGCCGCTGACCCGGATTACGATGGACGCTGTCGCCCTGGCCCGCTTGGGGCAGCGCGGCTACACGCTAGACAGCGTCCCGCCGGCCGGCGAGACGGTCTACCTGCGCGAGGGCGCCAACCTCTCGACGGGCGGGACGGCCACTGATGTGACGGACGAGGTCCACCCGGAGATACAGCGCATGTGCGAGCGGGCGGCGCGGGTGGTTGGCCTCGACATCTGCGGGGTGGACCTGGTGGTGGAGGACATCCGCCAGCCGCTGCGCAAGGGTAACGGTGTCATCGAGGTCAACGCCGGGCCGGGTCTGCGCATGCACCTCTACCCGTCCTACGGCCAGAGCCGGCCGGTCGGCGACGCCATAGTGGACATGCTCTATCCGCCCGGTGCGCGGTCCCGCATCCCCATTGTGACCATCACGGGTACCAACGGCAAGACGACCACGACGCGCATGATCGGCCACATCCTGGCCGAGACCGGTCAGACCGTCGGCATGACCACGACCGACGGCATCTGGCTGGGCGGCGAGTGCATCGCCCAGGGCGACACGACCGGCCCGCAGTCGGCGCGGGTGGTGCTATCAGACCCGGCGGTGGATGTGGCTGTCCTCGAGACGGCGCGGGGTGGCATCGTGCGACGCGGCCTGGGCTACGACTGGGCCGACGTCGCCGTCATGACCAACGTCCAGCCTGACCACATCGGCCAGGACGGCATTCGCTCGGTCGAGGACCTGGTGCGCATCAAGCGGCTGACGCTGGAGCGGGTACGGCCCGGCGGCGTGCTCGTCCTCAACGCCGACGACCCCCAGACCGCGCGGCTGGCGCAGACGCCCCACATCGTCCACGACCACCAGGTCGTCCTCTTCTCGATGGGGGAGAACCGACGCCTGATTCGCCAGCACCTCCAGGCGGGCGGCACGGCCTACGTGCTGCGGGGTGGCTGGCTGGTCGAAGCGGTGGGCAGTCGGCAGACGCGGCTGACCCGGGCGGAACAGATTCCTGTCACGCTCAACGGCACGGCCGAGTTCAACATCGCCAACGCTCTGGCCGCCGCCGCCGCCGCTCGCGCCCTGGACGTCCCGGCCGACGCCGTGAGCGCGGCCCTGCTCGGCTTTGACAGCTCGCGCAACCCCGGCCGCGCCCACCTCTAACGCGTCGGCCAGGGCTACGGCCAGCGAGGCAACGGGCCCAACCCAGAGACCC
>CAZFUK010000559.1:0-3880 GCA_964522005.1 uncultured Anaerolineales bacterium
TACTGGACATAATACACCGGGTTGTCGTCGCTCTGCTTGACCGCCAGGTTCAGGTCAAACTCGATGTGGGTGTCCACCGCGCGCATGAGCAGGAAGTAGCGCACCACGTCCGGGCCGACCTCGTCAATCAACTCGTTGAGCGTGACATAATTCGCCTTGCGCTTGCTCATGCGCACCACCTGCCCATCGCGCAGCAGGGTGACGAACTGGTAGCTGACGACGTGGAGCTTGCCCGTGTCGTAGCCCAGCGTCTTGAGCGCGGCGGCGACGATGGGGTACTGGGCCGCGTGGTCCGCGCCCAGGACGTTGACCATCAGGTCGAAGCCCCGGTCGAACTTGTTCTTGTGATAGGCGATGTCGGGCAGGCTGTACGTCGGCTCGCCGTTGGAGCGCACCAGCACGCGGTCCTTCTCGCCGCCGAACTGGGTCATGCGAATCCACGTCGCGCCCTCGGCGTCGTAGGCTACGCCCGCCGCTTTGAGCGCCTTGACCACTTCCCATACCTCGCCGCTCGTCGTTAGATTGTGTTCGTTGAACAGGATGTCGAAGCGGATGCCCAGCCGCGTCAGGGCCGCCTGCTGCGTGTCGGTGATGACTTCCTGGGCGAAGCGGCGGAAGCGGTCCACCGGCTCGTCGGCCAGACCCTCCCCAAACTCCGCTTGCAACTCCCGCGCGATCTCGATGATGTCCTCACCCTGGTAGTAGTCCTCGGACCACGCCACCGTCTGCCCCAGCAATTGGCGGTAGCGGGCGCGCACCGACTCGCCCAGCAATTCCATCTGGCGGCCGGCGTCGTTGTAGTAGTACTCCCGCGTCACCTGATAGCCGACGGCCTCCAGCAGGCGGGCGATGCTGTCGCCCAGCACGGCGTTACGCCCGTGGCCTATGGTCAGCGGGCCGGTCGGGTTGGCGCTAACAAACTCGACCTGGGCGCGTTGGCCCTGGGCGTAGGCGGCGTTGCCGAAGCCCGGCCCGGCCTCAAGTATCCGCTCGACTTGAGCCGCCATCCAGCCTGCCGACAGCCACAGGTTGATGAAGCCCGGCGGCGCTACCTCAACTTTGCCCACCAACCCGCCCATGGGCAGGTGCGCGGCCACCGTCTGGGCCACGGCCAGGGGCGGCTGCTTGGCGAAGCGGGCCAGCGCCATCGCCACGGGCGACGCGAAATCGCCATAGCCGGCCTTGGGGCGCTGGACGGGGATCTCGGCGGGCAGGTCGAAGGCGGGGAGCGCGCCGGCTTGCTGGGCGGCGGTCAACGCGGCGCGAATGAGGTCGCTCAATTGCTCTTGAATGGTCATAATCGCCTGTACTGGTGAGTGCTGGTAAGAAGATGCTCAATTGTAGCGCAACTTGGCGTAAAACTGAAAGAGAAGCCAGCCCATCAACGGCCAGTCCAGGCACCATTCTTGCTCGCTTCAGCCTGTCAACATAAGCATGACCTTTTTCATGATGGAGGCTACGATGCAACGTTTGCGTGTCTCGACAATCGCGGCGGCCCTGACAGTCCTGGCCCTGTTCATGGTCGGCGTGGTGCTGGCCCAGGCCCCCGCCGCGCCGGCGCCGCTGGCCCAGGTGGCGACCCCCAGGGCCGTCCAGGCGACGACGACAGGCGGGGATTATTCGCGCCAGGTGTACGTGGCTCTGGCCGATACGGCGGTCAGCCACGTGCTGGACATGATCCAGACGATGGGCACGACTGGCACGACCGGCACGACCGGCGTCTCTGGCGTGACGGGTGGCCTGGGGACGACGAGTGGGACGCCAGTCGCAACGGCGCCCGCGCGGGTTGGGACGCCGGCCGCCTCAGGTAGTACCGGCATGAGCCTGACGGCGACGCAGCCGCTGGCTGAGTTGGTCGTGAATATGAGAGCGGTGCTCGGCATCAGCGAGCGCGCCCTGGACGACCTGGAGGCGATGAACCCAAGCGCGGCTTGTCCCAACCTGGCCGACGACGTGCGCGACGCCGATGTCGCCTTGCTCGATGTCCAGCGCACCCTGCGCCGCGCCACTACAGGGTCCGTGACCCTCGACACCCGCCTGATGAACCAGTTGACCCGTGCCCGCTCTAACCTGCTGGCCGACATGACCTGCCTCACGCCCTCCGGAACCACGTCCGGCGGCGCCAGCGTCGGCACGCCGTCGGCGCCGGTGGTGGGGACACCCAGTGTGTCGCGCGCCGGGACGGCCGTGACCCCGCTCGGCACGGCGACAGTGCGGCCCGCCGCGTCGAACACGAACCAGGGCGCCTCGTCCGCCTCGTCCAACACCGGCGGCAGCCCACTGGACGCCATCGGCCGCTTCCTCCAGTCCATGCGCGACCGCTTGAGTGGGGGCAACGCCACGCCGACGCCGACCCGCTAACCCGGTAACCTGGTTGACTACGACGGACAACTGGATTACCATTAACCCTGAATTGTGTTCCTGGGGCAGGCTTTCGAGCCTGCCCTCTTTGATACGACGAGTGGCTGCAGGAGGAGTCAGTGACAGCGCCCCCCATGACCATGCCGGCAGTGGACACCGAGACGGTACCGCCTGAGCTGATGCCCAACTACGACGCAATCATCATTGAGGATGGCAAGCCTGTGGACAGCATCGTCTCTGAGAAGCAGATGCGTCTGCTCACCGAGCCGCTCTACACCGCCTGGGGCGGGCCGGGCGAGGGGCGCCCGTTCATCGTCCTGGCGAATGTCGGTCTGTTCTACCACCCCCGCCTCCCCGCCCTCGTGCCCGATGTGATGCTGAGCCTGGATGTCGAGGTGCCGCAGGACATGGCGCTCAAGCAGAACCGCTCCTACTTCATCTGGGAGTATGGCAAGCCCCCGGACGTCGTCATCGAGATTGTGTCGAACCGCGAGGGGGGCGAGTTGGACCGCAAGCTCCAGGAGTACGGCCGCCAGGGCGTCGCCTACTACGGCGTCTACGACCCGCACGGCTACCTCCTGCCGACGCCTCTGCGGCTGTTCGGCCTCCGGGCGAGGACGTACACCGAGCTAGAGGAGGCCACCCTGCCCGACGTGGGTCTCGGGCTGACGCTGTGGACCGGCGTCTTCGAGGGGCTGGCCGGGACGTGGTTGCGCTGGACGGACCCTCAAGGGCAACTCATCCCGACCGGCGCGGAGCGCTCCGAGCAGGAACGCCAACGCGCGGAGAGGGCCGAGCAGGAGGTGGCGCGGCTGCGGGCGCGGTTGCGGGAGTTGGGGCTGGCAGAGGAGTAGCAACCAGGAAATGGGGAATAGGGAGTAATAAGCGAGGAGTAAGGACACGCATTATCCTTACTCCTCTTGCATTCGCAGGTGTCTCACCCACGCTTGCCTGGCTCGATGGTGATAATCGAACGGTAGTCCATCGGTTAGCCTCCCTGCCCTTCGGGCGTCGCCACGTCCGCCACCTCGCTCCACCGCTCGCCTACCGCCAGGTCCACCCTCAGCCGTACCCCACCCGGTAGCTCGAACGCCGCCTCCATCGCTTCCCGAATGACCGGCATGGTCGCCTCGACCTCGTCGGTGGGCACCTCCAGCACCAATTCATCGTGGACCTGGAGCAGCATCTTGCCCGCCAGGCCCGCCTCGCGCAGGCCCCGGTCTAGCCGCACCATCGCCAGCTTGACGATGTCGGCTGCCGTGCCCTGGACCGGCGCGTTAATGGCCTCGCGTTCGAGGCGCTGGCGCTCGGCCAGGGGCAGGCGCGCGCCGCTCTTGAGACCGGGGAAGTAGCGCCGGCGTCCCAGCAGTGTGCTGACATAACCGTCGCGGCGGGCCTGCTTCTTGAAGTCGTCCATCAGCTTCTCAACGCCCGGTAACTTGGCATTGTAGTTCTTGATGAAGGTCAGCGCCTCGTCGGTGGTCAGGTCCGTGCGCGCGGCCAGGCCAAAGCCCGAGAT
>CAZFUK010000560.1:0-3877 GCA_964522005.1 uncultured Anaerolineales bacterium
GTCGGGGCTGACGGCCTGGTGGTGGCGGCTGTTGACGACGACCTGCTCCCGCCCACCCAGAATCCCGCTCAGCTTCGTGCCGGGCGTCAGCGCGACTCGATGCTGCGCCCAGGCCGCCCCGGCGCCGCCCACACGGTGAAAGTCCACGTGCTGGACCAGGCGGCCGCCGTAGGCCACGTTGAGCACCTGGAAGCCCCGGCAGATGCCAAGGACGGGCATGTCCAACTCGACGGCGGCCCGCGCGATACCCAGTTCCAACTCGTCGCGCACGCGGTCCATCCAGCGCGTCTCGCTGCCGTCCAGCGTCTCGCCGTAGTAGGCCGGATCCACGTCCCCGCCACCCGGCAGCAGCAGGCCGTCCAGGCTCTGGAGGGTGGCGGCGAGGTCGCTGGCGGCGGCCGGGGTGATGACCTGCCACTCCGCCCCCGCCCGTTCCAGCGCGGCCAGGTAGGTATGCACGTAGTCGGGGTCGTTGCGGACCACGGTGATGCCAATTCGAGGGCGCATTAACTGGACCTCACACGGTTGGGCGCCACGGCGACGGGGCGGCGCGGCGCGAGCGGTTCAGGCGCGGGCTGGCCGGCCAGGGCGAAGCCCGCCAGCAGGACGAGGGCGATCCACAGCAGGTCGGCCAGCAGCAGGTGGAGCAGTTGCATCCACACCGGGGCGAGCAGCGCGACGTTGGCCGCGCCCGCGATCCACTGCACTACGACGAGGCTCTTGACGGCCAGCGCCGCTCGCTGCACGCCGGATGACGCCAGCCGCCGCTGGAGATACGTCGCCAGCAGGAACAACCCCGCGCCGACGAGGACGGCGATGATGGGGTGGTAGATGCGTAGGCGTTCCAGGAAGTGGGCCGTGGGGTCCAGGTCGCGCGACAGGCCCGCCGCCAGGGTATCGGGCGGGAACAGCGTGTCGCCCAGCGCGACGATGCCGCCCGACGCGCCGATGAGCATGGCGCCCAGCATGCCCGCGCCCAGCAGCAGGGCCAGGGGCCGCCGACCGCGTAGGCTGAGGGGCGCGCCGCCCGATGCCCACCACGCCGTCCAGGCCAGCGCCGCCAGCAGCAGGAAGGTGTTGACCAGGTGCAGCGAGATGGACACGGCCCGCGTCACCGAAGCGTTATGCGCCACCAGTTCCAGCAGCACCAGCCCGGCCCCGATGACGGCTTCGAGCAGGATAAAGACGGCCGAGAAGACCGCCCCGCGGCGGATGATGTGCCCACGCGGGTAGGCGCGGAAGGCCCACACCAGCAGCCCGGCCACCAGCAGCAGCGCCACGCCGCTACTCATGCGGTGCGAGAACTCGATGAGGGTGTTCATCTGCGGCGAGCGCGGAATCACCTCGCCGTTGCACATGGGCCAGTGCGCGCCGCAGCCCGCGCCCGACCCGGTGGCGCGCACAAACGCGCCCCACAGAATGACCAGCACATTAAAGGCGAGGACGCCCCAGGCGTATTTGGCAAATCGGTTTAGGTTCTGCATCTATTTCTGAACTCCCTTAACCATTCAGCAACTATACTCCACTGAAGATAATAGCACAATCGGTCGGGGGACGCGAAATCCGGACCGTCGCCCCCGGTTTCCCTTCTCCCCTAAACGAGTATAATTCAGGGCGACTATTCTTATCCTAGCATATCATTCTCACCCTATCATTCTCACCAGGGCCACCTTCACCCCAATCAACGCGCCGTCCCGAACCTGTTCCCCCGCACGGAAGGCCGCCATGTCTCCACTGCCCCAGGGCACCGTGACGCTCCTGTTTATGGATATTGAAGGCTCGACCGGCTTGACGCAACAGTTGGGCCGCGAGTACGGGCCGTTGTTGACCGACTATCTGCGCCTGGTGCGCGGCGCGCTGGCCGAGTACGACGGCCAGGAGGTCAACATCCAGGGCGACACGGTGTTTGCCGTCTTCGACCGCGCCACAGACGCGGTCAAGGCCGCCGTGGCCCTCCAACGCGCCTTCGCCGGCCAGGGCTGGCCCCAGAACGCGGCGGTGGCGGTGCGCATGGGGCTGCACACGGGCGACCCGCTGATGGTCGAAGGTCAATACGTGGGCATGGATGTCCAGCGCGCCGCCTATATCGGCAAGGCGGGCCACGGCGGTCAGATTCTCCTCTCCCTCGCGTCCCAGATTCTGGTCGAGGACAACGCGCCGCCCGACGTCAGCCTGCGGCCGCTGGGTGACCACCGCCTCAACGACCTGGGCCAGCCGCAGCCGCTGTTTCAAGTGGTCATCGAGGGCTTGCCCGCCGACTTCCCGCCCCTGCGCTCGCTGAGCCGCGTGCCCAACAACCTGCCGGTCCAGCCGACGGTCCTAGTGGGCCGCGAGACTGATGTGGAGGCGCTGCGCGGCCTGCTCCTTACCCCCAACGTCCGCCTGATTACCCTGACCGGACCCGGCGGGGTCGGCAAGACGCGCCTGTCGCTCCAGGTCGCCGCCGACTGCCTGGACCGCTTCCCGGATGGCGTCTACTTCGTTCCCCTGGCCGCCACGCGCGACCCGGCTCTCGTACCAGAGGCGCTCCACACGGCGCTGGGGCTGGCGGAAGCGCCGCATAAGTCGGTGCTGGCCGTGGTGCTCGACGCGCTGCGCACGCGCCAGGCGCTCATCGTGCTGGACAACTTCGAGCAGATTGTCGAAGCCCAAATCGTCGTCAGCCGCGTCCTGAGCGCCTGCCCCGGCGTGAGGTTCATTGTCACCAGCCGCATCCCGCTGCGCCTGCGGGCCGAGCGCGAGTGGCCGGTGTCGCCGCTCAGCGTGCCCAGGGGCCGCGCGACGGTCGGCGAACTCCAGGCGGGGCCGGCCATCCAGCTCTTCCTGGAGCGCGCCCGCGCCATCAAGCCCAACCTGACCCTGACTGACGCCCTGCTCAAGGCAGTGGCGGAAATCTGCTCGCGGCTGGACGGCCTGCCCCTCGCCATCGAGTTGGCGGCGGCGCGCATTCGGCTGCTGACGCCCCAGGCCATGCTGGGCCGCCTCAACGAGCGGCTCAAGCTGCTCAGCGGCGGGCCGCGCGACCTGCCCGCCCGCCAGCAGACGCTACGGGCGGCGATTGACTGGAGCTACGACCTGCTCACCCCGGGGCGGCGCACGGTGTTCCGCCGCCTGGCCGTCTTCGTCGGCGGCTTTAGCCTGGAAGCCACCGAGCAGGTGCTGAGCCTGGGGGCCACGTCGCCACTGCGGGTGCTTGACGAACTAGAGGCCCTGGTCAACGAGAGCCTGGTCCAGCAGCGTGAGGACGAGCAGGGGGAACCCCGCTTTAGCCTGCTCCAGATCATCCGCGAGTACGCCCTGGAACGCCTGGACGAGAGCGGCGAGGCCGAACTGCTGGACCGCCAGCATGCCCAGTATTATGTCCAACTGGCCGAGACCGCCGAACCGCAGTTGACCGGCGCCGAGCAGACGCTCTGGCTGAGCCGCCTGGAGGCCGAGCGCGACAATCTCAACGCCGCGTTGGAGTGGGCGGCCGCCAACGACCCGGCCGACCTGGGCTTGCGGGCCGGGGCGGCGCTGTGGCGCTTCTGGTACGTGCGCGGCCACTTCCTCGAAGGCCGACGCTGGCTGGGGCGGCTGCTCGCCCAGCCGCCCGGCCCGCCCAGCCGCTCACTCGCGCTGGCGTGGCGCGGCGCGGGCGTGCTGGCCGACAGTCAGGCCGACCTGGTCGGGGCGGAGGCTGCCTTCCAGCAGAGCCTGGCCGTCTTCCGCGCCCTCAACGACCTGTCGGGCATGGCCCGCGCCGGCAACAGCCTGGGCATCATCGCCCTCCACCTGGGCGACCGCCAGCGGGCGCGCGGCTACTTCCAGGACAGCCTGACTATCTTTCGCAGCCTGAAGGACCAGCGCGCCATCGCCCACTCGCTCAACCAGTTAG
>CAZFUK010000561.1:0-3872 GCA_964522005.1 uncultured Anaerolineales bacterium
CCGAGGTCGTGGGCATCGGCCACCCCGCCTACCAGGGCTTTGGCTTCAGCCAGCTTACCGACACCGACCGCCTGGCGATTGCCCAGTATCTCAAGTCCATCCCGGCGGTGGAGAACGTGCCGCAGGTGCCGGGCGCGGCGGGTCAAGCGCCGGCGCCGGCCCAACCGCAGGCCCAGCCGACCGCCGCCCCCACCCAGGCGCCCGCCCAGGCTCAGCCGACGGCGGCCCCAACCCAGGCGCCGACCACGGCTCCCACGGCCGTCCCGACGACCGCACCGACCGCCGTCCCGACGACCGCTCCGACTGCCGCTCCGACCACGGCGCCGACGACTGCGCCGACCACAGCGCCCACCTCGGCCCCAACGACCGCGCCGACCACAGCGCCCACCACCGCGCCGACGACCGCACCGACGACAGCGCCCACCACCGCGCCGACGGCTCAACCGACCGCCGTCGCGCCGGCCCAGCCACCGAGCGCGGGGGGCGGGGGCGCGGCCCCACCAGAGACGATGCCGGTAACGGGCGGTCTCCCCGTCCCCCTGATTGAACTGGTGGGCGGACTGGGCGCGCTGCTCAGCTTCCTGGCGATTGCCTGGCGGCGGGCACGGATGTAAGAGGTGAGGACGGAAGACGGAGGACGGAAGACGGAAGATCGAAGATTGACCCACCCATAGAGAGGCGGCGCGGGACGTGGGACTCGAGGGGATGTCCCCTGTCCTGGCGGCCCACCTCTCTCAACACGACGCGGCTGAACCCAGCACTGGGTCCAGCCGCGTTTCATTCATGGGTTCCCTCTCCCCCTGGGAGAGGCTTAGGGTGACGGTCTGGGCGCCAGGTGGCGCTGGATGAACTCCCGCAGCGCGTCGGCCGCCTGGGGCAGGAAGAGGGTCGTGGCGTGGTCACCCCCCTCGACGCTGACGAAGCGCGCGCCGGGAATAGCGGCCGCCGCCGCGACCGACTGGGCGGGCGGCACATTGGCGTCCTTAGTCCCATGCAGCAGGAGCGTCGGGACGCTCACGGCGTGGAGCGGCAACCCCGGCAGGGTTGTCACCCAGCGCGCGTCATTCAGCGTGCCCTCGCGCCGAATGTCCAGCGGGAACGTCGTCTCGACCAGGGTGAGCGCCACGGCGAGGCGGTCGGGGTCGTTGGCGATGGCGGCGGGCAGGAACAGGCCGGGCCGCGCCCGCATGAGCCGGGTGACCAGCCAGCCGGTCACCTTCCAGGTCACAGGGCCCTGGGTAATGCCCCTCACGTCGAGGGGCATGCGCGCCGTCACTGCCTCCCACAGCACCAGGCAAGTGACGCGCTGCGGGTAGCGCAGGGCGAACTGGACGGCAGACGGGCCGCCGCCCGATGCGCCGAGCATCACCACGCGGTCCAGGCCCAGGTGGTCCAGCAGCGCGGCGAACAGGTCGGCCTGTTGCTCGAAGGTCTGGCCCGACGCCAGCGGCGTGCGCAGGTAGCCGGGCCGCGAGGGCGCGACCACCTGGACGGGCAGCCCGGCCAGCAGGTCCGCGATGACGAGCGCCTGGTCATAGCCGCCGGGCGTGCCGTGGGCGACCAGGACCGGCGCGCCGGCGCCGACCACGGCATACTCGACGGGTCCGTTGGCGGTGCCCGCCAGCCGGCTGCCGAGGGTCAACCGCTCCACGGTGGCGTTGTACCACCGCTCGGCCGCCCCCTGGAGCAGGAGGCCGCCGCCAATGGCGCCCGCCGCCAACCCCAACCAACGCCGTGCCGCGCTCATGGGACTGGGAATTGCTCAGTCAGGCTGTGGACCGCCGCCCGGATACGCGCCTTGACGGCCTCGTCCGTCGGGTTGTGGAGCACCTGGCTGATCCAGTCGGCGATCTGGTCCATCTCCGGCAGCCCAAAGCCGCGCGTCGTGACGGCGGGCGTGCCGACGCGGATGCCGCTCGTGACAAAGGGCGTGCGCGTGTCGTACGGAATCATGTTCTTGTTGACGGTGATGGAGACCTCGTCCAGCAGCTTCTCGGCGGCCTTACCGGTGACGGGCGTCGAGGTCAGGTCCACCAGCATCAGGTGGTTCTCGGTCCCGCCCGACACAATGCGCAGCCCGGCCCGCTGGAGGGCGGCGGCCAGGGCGCTCGCGTTCTCGACCACGGCGTGGGCGTAGTCCCTGAACTCGGGGCGCGAGGCCAGTTCCAGGGCCACGGCCTTGCCGGCGATGACGTGCATCAGCGGGCCGCCCTGGGTGCCGGGGAAGTTGGTCTTGTCAATGGCCTTGGCGTGCTCCTCGCGGCACAGGACGATGCCGCCGCGCGGGCCGCGCAGGGTCTTGTGGGTGGTCGAGGTGACGATGTCGCAGTAGGGGACGGGGCTGGGGTGCGCGCCGCCCGCGACGAGGCCCGCGAAGTGGGCCATGTCGCACATGAGATAGGCGCCGACGCGGTCGGCGATCTCGCGGAAGGCGGCGAAGTCCCACAGGCGCGGGTAGGCCGTGGCGCCGGTGACGATGAGCCTGGGCTTGTGCTGCTCGGCCAGGTCGGCCACCTGGTTCATGTCAATCGTCTCGGTCGCCTGGCTCACCCCGTAGTGGACCATCTTGAACAACTGGCCGGAGAAGTTGACCGGGCTGCCGTGGGTCAGGTGGCCGCCATGCGCCAGGTCCATCGCCATGATGGTGTCGCCCGGCTGGACCAGCGCCAGGTAGGCCGTCATGTTGGCCTGGGAGCCGGAGTGGGGCTGGACGTTGGCGTGGTCGGCGCCAAACAGCCGCTTGGCCCGCTCGCGCGCCAGGTCCTCGGCCACGTCCACGTGCTCGCAGCCGCCGTAATAGCGCTTGCCAGGGTAGCCCTCGGCATACTTGTTGGTCAACACGCTGGCGGTCGCCTCCCGCACGGCGCGGCTGGTATAATTCTCCGAGGCGATGAGTTCGATATTGTGGCGTTGGCGGTCCTCTTCAGCGCGGATGGCGGCGGCCAACTCCGGGTCCACATCGGCCAGGGACGCGGAGAGAGTGTCAACAGCGGGACGGACGAGAGTAGCCATAGCTGTACCTCCTTAAGCTGGGGAGTTCAAGTATAGCGGGGCCGGGGCGGATGTCAAAAAGCGGACAGGGAGGGCCGGGCATGCAGAGCACGCTGCGGGCGGAGGCCGAGGCGCGGGGGCTGGTCTTGAGCGAGGCGCAACTGGGCCAGTTCGAGACGTACTACACCGAGTTGGTCGAGTGGAACGGCCGCTTCAACCTGACGCGCATCACTGACTACGACGCCGTCCAGGTCCAGCACTTCCTGGACTCGCTGGCCGTCCTGGTCGGCGCGGGGGACATGTTCCCACCCGGCGGCCGGGTGATAGACGTCGGGTCCGGCGCCGGCCTGCCGGGTCTTGCGCTCAAGATTGCGCGGCCCGACCTGCGCGTCACCCTGGCCGACTCGGTCGGCAAGAAGGTTCAGTTCCTGACCCACATGATTGAGCGGCTGGGGCTGACGGAGACGGCGGCGGTCCAGGGCCGGGCCGAGGAGTTGGGCCGCGACCGCGCTCACCGGGCGGTCTATGACGTGGCCGTGGCGCGCGCCGTGGCCGACCTGGCCGTGCTGGCCGAGTACCTGCTGCCCCTCGTCCGCGTGGGCGGGACCGCCGTGGCCCAGAAAGGGGCGCGGGCCGAGGAGGAGACGGCGCGGGCGGCCCAGGCCATCCGCGTGCTCGGCGGCGGGACGCCGCGCCTGGCCGTCTACCGTCTGCCCGGCCTGGACGAGCCGCGCAGCCTGGTCCTCATCCCCAAGACGCGCCCCACGCCGCCCGCCTACCCGCGCCGCCCCGGCCTGCCGGCCCAGACCCCTCTCACGTAACTTTTATGCAGGGTTCTTTCAAAGTCGTAGTCCATGAGGTACAATCCTCCCGACCTACCA
>CAZFUK010000562.1:0-3862 GCA_964522005.1 uncultured Anaerolineales bacterium
GAAGCGGCCGCCGCCAGGATGTCCTGGTCGCTGGTGCGGCTGGTGCGGAAGGTGGAGCGGTTGAAGCTCTGGGCCGTCAGTTCGGGGCTGGCCGCCGGGTCAATCATCAAGACCCGCTGGGTCTCCTTCGCCACCTGCTGCACCGCCAGCGCCACCGCCGAGTTGGCGCAGCACTGGAGCATTTCCGCGCCATCGGTCTGGAGCAGTTGGCGCGCCAGTTCCGCCGCCAACTCCGGCTTGCCCTCACTGTCGCGCGCGACGACGCGCAGCGGCCGTCCGGCGACAATGTTGGTGCCCTGGGTAGCGAACTCCAGGCCGAGCGCGAAGCCGCGCGTCTCCATCTCGCCGTAGCGGCGCAACGCGCCCGACAGGTTGGTCAACTGGCCGATGACCAGCGGCTTGCCGCTGGCGACAAGGGGGGTGGAGGTGGCAGGGAGCGGGGGGGGGGTGGGTGAGGCGACGCTAGGGGATGGCGTAGGGCGAGCGGTGGCGCTCGCGGGTGGGGCGGCCGTGGTCACGGTCGTGCTCGGGGTCGCCGGTTGGCCCAGACAGCCCGTCAGCACGAAGCCGACGAGGAAGGCCAACCAGTGGATCCGCCGGGGAAGAGCGAATCCAGGGACAGGGGGGAGTCTTGTCATCATCTCTCTCGCTTCTCCCATCAGGGGGAGCGTGGAGATTCTAGCCATTTCCACCCGTCGGGTCAATTCCGGGCCGCCTTACCACGCCGTCCAGCCACCGTCTACCAGCAAGACATGCCCGGTCACCAGGTTGGCGGCGGGCGACGCCAGGAAGACGACGGCGCCCACCACGTCGGACGGCTCGCCGACGCGGCGCATGGGTGTGCGCTCCATGACCAGGTCGTGGAACTGCGGGTCGTCCAGCATGGGCTTGGTGAGGGGGGTCAGGATAAAGGTAGGCGCGACGGCGTTGACATTGACCCCGTGGGGCGCCCACTCAATCGCCAGCACGCGCGTCTGGTTCGCCAGGCCCGCCTTGGCCGCGCCGTAGGCCGCGCGGTAGTAGAAGCCGACCTCGCCCATGATGGAGGTGATGTTGACGATTTTGCCGCCCTGGCCGCGCTGAATCATGTGCTTGCCGACGGCCTGCGACATGAAGAAGGCGCCCTTGAGGTCGGTATCGAGAATGCGGTCCCACTGCTCTTCGGTGACCTCCACGGCCCAGCGCGGCACGTTCAGCCCGGCGTTGTTCACCAGGATGTCAATGCGGCCCCACTCGCCCACGACCCGCTCTACCAGCGCCTGGATCGAGTCGAGCCGCGTGACGTCCAACGCCGCCGTCAGGGCGCGGCGGCCCTCGGCGCGGACCAGCGCCGCCGTCTCCTCGGCCGCCGCCTCTTTGCCGGGCAACTCGGTGATGACCACGTCCGCCCCGTAGTGCGCCAGGCCCTGGGCAAAGGCCTGCCCTAGCCCGCTGCCCGCCCCCGTTACCACCGCCACCTTGTCGTCCACCCGAAACGATGGAATCGCCATGCGGCCCTCCTAACCAAGCACAATTACATGCACCTCGCCCGGCCCGTGCACGCCCACCGACAGCGTCTGCTCGATGTCGCCCGTGCGGCTGGGGCCGGTGATGAAGGTCAGGCTGCTGATGTCCAGGCGGCCATCGCGCAAGTGTTCACTCTTGAAGCGGGCGACGAGGTCGGCCATGCTCGGGACCAGGTTGACGGGGTCGAGGATGGCGATGTGCACGGGCGGCAGTAGTGTCGCGGTGCGCGGGTTGTGCGGCCCGGCCACCATGCCAATCGTCCCCGTCTCAGCGATGGCGTAGTCGGCCCCACTGATGACCAGGTCGGCCCGCGCCATGATCTCGCGCTGGACGGCCCGCTGCTGCGGGGTAGGCGTCTCGCCCGGCGCGAAGCCGACCACGGTGACGGTCACGCCCGCCGTGACGAACGCCAACGGGAAGCGCACCAGTTCGGGGTGGCGGGTCAGGACGACCTGGCGCACGCCCCTGGCCTGGGCCAGGTCCAGGGCCGTCTGAACCGCCTCGTCGGTCGTCACCACGCGGTGCGCATGGCCGCCGGCCGCTGTGAGCATCGCGCAAAACAGGGCGACCTGGTCGCCGTCGGACACGGTGGTTGGGGCGGCCGCCGGCCGCGTCGGGGTCGGCTCGCCCAGGCTGGGCGTCGTGGCGGCGGCATGGTGGACCGCCGGTTGGCTCCAGGCTCGCACGGCCGCCCGCATTCGGTCTAGAAACCGCTCACGCGGCGTGTCTTTCATCATCGGTCTTCCGCCTTTAGGTCATCCCACCGCGCGTGGAAGGGCTTGGCCGCCGGCAGGGGGAAATCGCGGTAGCGCGTCCAGTTCTTGAGGATGGGGATGGGCGCCTTGGGCACGCGCTCGCCCCGCGCGAAGGGCTTCAGCAGCCAGCGCCCCTTGGCCGCCAGGCCGTACAGGAAGGGCGACGCCGCGCCCAGGCGGTAGAGGCGGAAGATTAGCCGCTCCAGCGCCGGCCGTAGGGGTGGTGTGCCCTTGCGGGCAGGCGCACGCTTGCGGCTGACCGCCGCCGAGTCGGCGGGCGTGATGTTGCGAATATCACCGGGCGTTCCGTCCGTATCTCGTATTGCGTAGTGCGTATTGCGTCCTCCGCCCTCTGTCCTCCGTCCTCCGTCCTCCGTCCTCCGTCCTTCATCGCTCTTCGTCCAGTTCTGCGCGTCGCCCTCGGCCTCGATGCGCCGCAGTTCGAGCAGCATGCGCGGGATGTCAATCATCATGGGGCAGGCGTCGAGGCAGGCTCCGCACAGGCTAGAGGCGTGGGCGAGTTCGGGGAACTTGTCCAGGCCAAACAGCAGCGGGGTCTGGACCGCGCCAATCGGCCCGGCGTAGACGCCGCCGTAGGCGTGGCCGCCGATTTCGCGGTAGACCGGGCAAGCGTTGAGACACGCCCCACAGCGGATACAGTACATCGACTCGCGGAAGGTGCTGCCGAGCAGGCGGCTGCGGCCGTTGTCCACGATGACCAGGTGAAACTGGTCCGGACCGTCGGCGTCCTCGGCCCGGCGCGGCCCGCTTACCGTCGTGACGTAGGACGAGATGCGCTGGCCCGTCGCCGAGCGCGTCAGGAGCTTGAGGGTCGTCGTCCACTCCTCCCACGTTCCCACCACCGTCTCGGCGCCCATGACGGCGATGTGCACCGGCGGCATGCCGGTGACGTAGCGGCCGTTGCCCTCGTTGGTCACCAGGCTGATGGTGCCGGTCTCGGCGATGGCGAAGTTGACGCCGGAGATGCCCACGCCGGCCTCAAGGAACGCCTGGCGCAACTGCTCCCGCGCGATGCGGGTCAACTCTGGAATGGGGGCGTCGGGGGAGACGTGGCGGCCGATGACCTGGCTGAATAGCTCGGCCACCTGGGCCTTGGTCTTGTGGACGGCCGGCGCGATAAGGTGGCTGGGCGTCTCGCCCGCCAGTTGGATGATCCACTCGCCCAGGTCGGTCTCGACCACCTTTAGACCCGCCGCTTCCAGCACCTGGTTGAGGCCAATCTCCTCGCTGAGCATGGACTTGGACTTGACCACGCTGCGCGCCCCGGCCCCCTGGCAGATGTCGAGCACGATGCGCCCGGCCTGCTGCGCGTCCGCCGCCCAGTGGACGTGGCCGCCGTTGGCCTCGATGTTCGAGGCGAGGCGGTCCAGGGTCTCGTCCAGGTGGGCGATGGCCCGCTCGCGGGCGGCTCGGCCCGCGCGGCGGACGGCCTGGGCATCGCCTAGCTCGTGCCAGGTGCGCTCGCGGCCCGTCAGGAACCGCTCCGTCGCCGCCGCCATCGCCGGGCCGAGCGTCGGGTTGTCCAACGCCTCCCGGACCCGGGTATCAAACGGTTGTGTCGGGTAGCCGTGTTCAGTCAT
>CAZFUK010000563.1:0-2223 GCA_964522005.1 uncultured Anaerolineales bacterium
GCTGGTGGCCGTGATGTAGGTCAACGCGCTGCCGTACTGGTCGGCCAGGCCGCGCAGGTTGAGGAACACGCGGGCGTCGAGCCGGCGCAGCAGGTCATCGAACTCGTCGAGGAGCAGGACGACGCGCCCCTCGCAGTCAATAATCTCGCGCAGGGCCGCGACGAAGGCGTAGGCGTCTTCGAGCAGCGTGGTCGGCGCGACGAGGATCTGGTGGGCGTGCTGTGCCTGGGGGCGGCAGGCGGCGTCGGGCGGCAGGGTGTCCAGGATGGCGCGCACCAGGAGTTCGTAGAACCCCACCTCGGTCCACTCCAGGACGCGGTTGCAGTCCACGTAGACGGTCAGGACGCCGGACGCCGCGCCTGCCAGGGCGCGCAGCACGGCCGTCTTGCCCATGTTATTGACGCCGACAATGGAGCAATGTTCACCCCGTTGGGCGCAGCGTCGCGCGAAGGTCAGGTCACCCGCGCGCCCCCCGTTCGGGGTTGAGGTTACAGAAGTCATACCCTGGTCATCCTGGAGCGAAGCCTCGCGCTACCGGATGACAATTATACGGCGGGAAGGGGCGTAGAGCAAACAGCAGCGCAATCCCTCGCCCCTACAACTCCCCCTTCCCTCGTAGGGAAGGGGGACGGGGGGTTAGGCTAGTTTACCCAAACGGCTCGCGCAGCCACTGCCAGGGCGAGACGTTGATCCCGTGCAGCCGCATCTCCCAGTGCAGGTGCGGGCCGGTCGAGAGGCCCGTGTTGCCCACCCAGCCAATCAACTCGCCTGGTATCACCCGCTCGCCCGGCTGGACGGCCAGTTGGGACATGTGGAAGTAGCCGGTGTAGACGCCCATGCCGTGGTCAATGAAGACGGTATTGCCGCGCACGGTGAGCCGCTCGGCCAGCGCCACCACGCCCGCCGCCGCCGCCCGCACCGGCGTCCAGGCCGGCACTCCGTAATCAATGCCCTCGTGGTAGCTCACCGGGCCGTCGTTGTAGCGCCGGCGCTCGCCAAAGTCGGCCGTAATCGGGCCGCGCGCGGGCGCGAGGAACAGGCCGTTCCACAGGGGCGCGTCCCGCCCGGTCCTGAACAGGGCTTCGAGCCGCGCCGCCTCGCCCTCAATCAGGTCGGGGTCGAGCAACTCACTCGTCTGGGGGTCCAGGTAGAGGTTCTGGGTGCGGAAGCCGGCGTCCTGGATAGCGATGGGCAGCGTGACGCTGGCCGTCTCGGCTTCACTGGTAGCGGTGATCACGAGGCGGTCGGTGATGACCGGCGCCAGGGGTCCCACCGCCAGCAGCGCCCACGCCCCGCCCTCGGTCGGGCTGAAGCGCAGACTCTCGCCCCGGAAGGTGGCCTGGAGCGCCGCCGGGCGGGCCAGGGCGACGTTGAGCTGCACCGTCTGCCCCTGAACTGGGCGGGCCGTGCTCAGGCGGACGCCGGCAAACGGCGCGGGCAGGTTGGACGAGGGCGCGGCGGGACGGGGAGCGGGCGCGGCGGGCGCGGCAGGCGCGGCAGGCGCGCCACTGGGGATAAGCAGGCGCTGGCCGACATAGATGAAGTTGCGGTTGACGATGCCGTTGGCCTCGGCCAGCGCCTGTACCGTCGTGCCGTAGCGGGCGGCCAATCCGGCCAGCGTGTCACCCGGCTGGACGACGTGGACGGCCTCCTGCGCCGCCACCCGCCCCGGCAGCAACATCAACCCTATGCCTAAGATGATGACCCAGAGCGCCAACCGCCGCATACCCCACCACCTTCCTAACGCGCTTTGACGGCCAGGCCCTTGAGGGCGGCCTCGATGAGCCGGTCCGGGGTGATGCCCTCCGCCTGGCCCTCAAAGTTGAGGATGAGGCGGTGGCGCAGCGCGGGCCGCGCCGCCGCCTGGATGTCCTCGAAGCTCACGTTGTACCGCCCGGCCAGCAGCGCCGTCACCTTCGCCCCCAGCACCATCGCCTGTAACCCGCGCGGGCTGGCCCCGTAGCGCACATAGCGCTTGACCACGTCGGGCGCCGCCGCGTCGTCGGGGTGGGTGGCTTTGAGCAGCCGCGCCGCGAACTCGGTGACGTGGCTGCCAATGGGTACCTGGCGGGCGAGTAGCTGCATGCGCCGAATCGTGTCGGCGTGGGCCACCACCACCGGCTCGGCCGTGCGCGCGCTCGTGGTGCGGTCGGCGATCTCCAATAGCTCTTCCAGCGTCGGGAAGTAGACGTCCAGCTTGTAGAAGAAGCGGTCCAACTGGGC
>CAZFUK010000563.1:2233-3859 GCA_964522005.1 uncultured Anaerolineales bacterium
AGGTCGTGGGTCGTCTTGGCGACGGTGACGCGCCGCTCCTGCATCGCTTCGAGCAGGGCCGACTGGGTGCGCGGCAGGGCGCGGTTGATCTCGTCGGCCAGCACCAGGTGG
Source organism: uncultured Anaerolineales bacterium (assembly GCA_964522005.1). GTDB lineage: Bacteria > Chloroflexota > Anaerolineae > Epilineales > JAHCIE01 > JAHCIE01. The sequence goes on from CAZFUK010000563.1 coordinate 2,345, forward strand.
GCGAACACCGGCCCCGGCTCGAAGCGGAAGGCGCGCTCGCCCGACCGGTCGTCGTGGGCCAGGATGGTGCCGCCCACGATGTCGGCCGGCATCAGGTCGGGCGTAAACTGGATGCGGCTAAAAGTACAGTCAATGACCTGGGCCAGGGTTCGCACCAGCAGCGTCTTGCCCAGCCCCGGCACGCCTTCCAGCAGGGCGTTGCCGCCCGCCAGCAGCGTCACAATCAACTGGCGCACCAGCGGCTGCTGGCCGACGATGACCTTGCCCACCTCGCGTTCAATGGCCCCCGCCGTGGCCCGAAACTCTTCCACTGAAATCGGAGCGTTCGACATGCTAACCTCTCTCGACAGTTAATCTTTCCACCCGCTCTTTGGGCCACAGCCGCCGAATGGCGATCTCGACCGGCCAGAGCAGCAGCGCCGCCGTGAGCAGCCACGGCCACAGGACCCGTGTCGGCGCGGCGGCCACGGCAGCCGGGGGCCGCAGGTCGCCTGGCCCGCTGAGGACCCGCCCGCCGCCGCGTTGCGCCAGACTCGTCATCAGACTCGCGCCGTCGCTGCGGGGAATAAACTCGGCCGCGTAGGGCTGGACAAAGCCCACCTGCCGCGTCAGCGGTGGGGCGCCCGCCTTCTGGACGGTCACCTCGAAGCGGTACGCGCCCTCGACGGGCAGGCTGACGGTCTGCTCGTAGCGGCCCGGCGCGACCTGGCGCAGGCTGACCTGGCGGGCCTCGCCCTGGGGCGGCGTCACCCTCACGCCGACATCGGCCAGGTCAATCGGCACGCCCGTCTCGTCCAGCACGTCCACCTGGAGCGTCGCCTCGGTGGGCCGGTCCGACGGAATCAAGTCCACATGGACCGGGCCGGTGGCCGGGTCGGCCAGGGTATAGCGCACGAGTTGCGCCCAGAAGCGGCCATAGTCCGACCAGGCGGGCCAGTCCTTGGCCCAGGTAGCCCCCTGGTCCGAGGTCCAGGCCACGACGCGGCCCAGACCGTACTGCCAGGCGGTGAGCAGCGGGTCGCCTTCCGGCGCGCGCAGCACGACCTCCGCTTCCGGCTTAGGCGTGACCGAGATAAAGCCCTGGAGGGGGGGGAGGTCACGCGGCGCGATGCCGCGCATCGTCGCGTGGGGCGCGGCCAGCTCGGCGCGGTAGACGCCTTCCTGGACCGGGTCGGCGCGGGCGATGGCGCTCTCCTCGACCGAGATGCGCGGAATGTCCGTCGGCTTGGCCGCGAAGTGATACCGCCCCTGGCCCCACTGCGCCAACTGCGTCAGCAGGTCAATGTCCGCGCCGTCGCCAATCGCCACCGTGGACAGGGTGATATTGGCCCGCCGCGCGTCCTCCACCGTCTGGAGGTAGTCAGGGGGCCGGCCGGTGAACGACCGCGCCAGCCCACGTCCGTTCTCAGCCAGCCTTCGCGATTTCCAGTGGAGAAGCAACGTCTGCGACCTCGCCTTGCTGGAGTCGAATTGAAATCACGTTCGCGTCTTCCGCGATACGTTCATATTTCTCCA
>CAZFUK010000564.1:0-3335 GCA_964522005.1 uncultured Anaerolineales bacterium
CGACGCGGTAGTGGGGGATTGGCTCGGCCTCGGTGAGCCACTGCGCTACGATAACCGGCACGCCCTTGCGCAGTAGGGCCTTGAGGTCCTCGTCCTTGCCGTGGTCCAGGATGCGCGCCTCCAGGTCGAACTGGGTCACATACGGCGGCACCGCCCCCGGCAGCATCCCCCACTCGCGGGGGTTGCGCAGGCTGGCCTGGGCTTTCGACTGGCTGACCTCGAAGCCGTAGTAGGCCAGCACCATCGAGACGGAGGCCGGCCCGCAGTTGTTGAGCGTCTGCCAGACCTGGCCGACCTTGTCCAGACGGGCTTCGCGCGGCAACGCCCCCCCTTGCTCGCCCGCGCCGGTGGCCGCCTGAACTGGATTGGCAACCACCCGTGGCACGTCGAGGACAACGCGGACGGTGGAGGAGACGGTCTCTGTAGCCTCCACCGGGGGCGGCGCTTGAGCCTCGTCGGTCGCGGTTTCCGTCGGCGCTTCGCTGTCCAGCGCTACGAGCCCCGCCACAGCGGCCGTCTCTGGCGGCTTGACTGCCACCTCCACCGGAACAGGCGTGGCTTCGACGCGCGGCATCAGCCAGGCCAACCCGGCGCGCGCGACGACCTGGGGCGGCGCGGCGACCTGCCGCTCGGTTTGGGCGGGGGGCGGGACGATGTTCGCCAGGAGGGTATCAGGGCTGGTGGGGGAGGGGACGGCCGCCGCCTCGGGCGCCGGGGCGGGCGCCATGACGGCGGGGATGAGGCTGGTGTCGCTCAGGCGGGGCTGGGGGAAGGCGGACGGCCAGATCGTCAGGGCAACAAGGACCAGCATGCCTAGCTCTACCAGTAGCAGCAGGGCTGGCAGCAGGGCCGGACGGATGCGCCTCAACAGGTGGAAGCGACCTGGCATAACCGACTCCTCAACCGGGTGAGTGGTTCAGGATTATAGACTTCTTTCTGAAAGAGTCAAGCTTGTCCAGGGGTTCATTTGCCGTCGGCACTCACGGACTTTAGTGCTAAATGAATATCTCTATACGGAGTTGGTTGACTCAATGAGGTCTACCGGTTATTCTTGATGAGAAGCTGTCCAAGGGGGAACTGATGAGGTTCAGCGAGTTAGTTCGGGCACTTGAGGAAAATGGATTCACCCTGGTTAAGGAAAAGGGGTCAATTCGCTACTATGCCAAGCCGGGGTGGTCGCGACTGATTCGGGTTGACTATCATGGTTCGAAAGAGGTTCCCACGGGCACTTGTCACGCCATACTCAAGGCGGCTGGCATCAGGAAGCCATAGGAGGACTTGGAAGATGCTTGGTTTGTCCTATTCACTTATTATTGAGGCAACTGACGAGCCAGACTTTTTCGGCTTCTACTCCCCTGATTTGGAAGGCTTTTCCGGTATAGGGCACTCCATTGAGGATTGCCTGTATCAGGCGCGGTGGGGCATGCAAGAGCACGTGGCCCTGTTGATTGAACAGTCTCTACCCGTACCGCCCGTCAACCCCAACCCGACCGTCACCATTCAGAATGAGCAGCGCCGCTCGGCGGCGTAGCCCTCTGGGGGACTAAACGCTATGCACATCTACCTCGAACTTGGCGCCAAGCGCGTCTTCGCCTGCGCCGTGGACTGGCCTGGCTGGTGTCGCGGTGGGCGCGACGAGGCTGCGGCCCTCCAGAGCCTGCTCGACTCCGCGCCGCGTTATGCGAGGGTCGTCCAGGCGGCGGGGATTGAGTTCTCCACGCCCTCAGCCCCGGACGAGTTGGCGGTGGTGGAGCGGCTGCCCGGCACCACGACCACCGATTTCGGCGCGCCCGATGCGACGCCCACCGCCGACACCCAGCCGGTGAATGATGCGGAGCTGGGCCGCTTGCAAGCCTTGCTCCAGGCGTACTGGGCCGCCTTCGACGCAGCCCGCCAGGCCGCCGAGGGCAAGGCGTTGCGCACCGGGCCGCGCGGGGGCGGCCGTGCCCTCGACGCCATCGTTCAGCATGTGCGGGGCGCGGAAGCGGGCTACATCGCCCGGCTGGCGTGGAAGTTCAAGCCCGACGAGACGGCCGACGCCGAAGCGGAGATGCGGCGCACGCGGCAGGCGGCGCTCGACGCGCTGGCGGCAGCGGCGCGCGGCGAGTTGCCGACGGCCGGCCCGCGAGGTGGGGTCGTCTGGACCCCGCGCTACTTCGTCCGCCGCGCCGGCTGGCATGTCCTCGACCACCTGTGGGAGATCGAGGACCGCCAGGTGTGATGGACGACCTGGATTGAAGACATGGAACGACCCATTGTGGGCTTTGGGCAGGACGACGAGGGCGTACCCCTCGCGTGGCTGAGTTGCGGGCACGCCCAACACATTCGGCACACCCCGCCCTTTGTCAACCGGCCCTGGGTCCTGACGGAGGAGGGCCGCGCCAGCCGACTCGGCCAGCCCCTCAACTGTGTCCGCTGCGACGCCTTAGAGCTGCCGGACGACTTCGTGCCCTACGACCGAACGGATTCACTGACCGGGGCCGACCTCACCGACCCGGCTGAGGCGGGCCAGCCCCTCGCGCCCGGCATCTGGGCGAGGATTGTCGTCCTGGAGGGCGGGTTGCGCCTCCGCATCCCCGGCCTGGCTGTGGACCTGGCCTTATCTCCGACGCAACCAGGTACGCTCCCTCCAGAGGTGGAGTACACCCTGGCCGCAGGGGGGCCGGTCCAGTTCTACCAGGAGTTCTACTGCTCACGCTCCCAGTATCAGGCATGGGTGCGGGACATACTGTCGAACGAATAGGGCCACGATTACTTCTTCCTGAAGTGCTGCGGATCCTAAGGTGCAGGCCGGGTATCTGACGGTGGAGGCCATCCCCTGGCTGGCCGTGCCGATGATACCCCACGAGTGATAGGCAAGCCCTACACCACTTGGCCACGGAGGGCCGCCAGGGTGCTTCCCTCGCGCCGCGTCAAGATTGAGACTCTAACTGAGGACACCAATGCCCGACCCTCTCATCGGCCTAGGGCAGCCTCCCTCTGGGACCGTCACCTTCCTGTTCACTGACATCGAAGGCAGCACCAAGCTTTGGGAGCAAGACCCTGAAGCGATGCAGGCCGCCCTCGCGCGCCACGACGCGCTCTTGCGGCAGGCCATCCAGGCCCACGGCGGCTATATCGTCAAGATGACGGGTGATGGGATACATGCCGCGTTTGCCGGCCCTTCGGATGCCCTCGCCGCGGCTGTGGCGGCACAACGGGTGCTCCTAGAGCGGGATGAAGCAGGCCTGCCGATGCACGCACGGGGCAATCAAGCCCTCAGTCCTACTCCGCTCTTCATTCACCCCTCATCCATCGCCCTGCGCCTCCGCATGGCCCTCCATACGGGTATGGCC
>CAZFUK010000564.1:3345-3836 GCA_964522005.1 uncultured Anaerolineales bacterium
CGAAGAACGCGATGGCGACTACTTTGGTCCCGAGGTGAACCGCGCCGCGCGGCTCATGACGGTAGGGTCCGGGGGTCAGATTCTCCTCTCCCAGGCCACCTATGACCGGACGCGCGATCACCTGCCGCCCGACGTCCACTTGCAGGACCTGGGCGAGCACCGCCTCAAGGACCTCGCTCGCCCTGAGCACATCTACCAGGTCGTCGCGCCAGGTCTGCCCGCCGACCTCCCACCCCTCAAGACCCTCAATCATCGGCTGAACAACCTGCCGGCCCAACGCGACGCCCTCATTGGGCGAGAGACAGAGGTGGCGGCGCTCTGCCAGTTGCTGAGGCGTCCGGCTGTCGGGTTGGTCACCCTGACGGGGCCGGGCGGCACGGGCAAGACACGCCTCGCCCTGAGCGTCGCCGCCGACTTGCTGGACGAGTTCCCCGACGGAGTATACTTTGTCAACCTCGCCCCGATCATCGAGCCGGGCCTCGTCGCCTCCA
>CAZFUK010000565.1:0-3825 GCA_964522005.1 uncultured Anaerolineales bacterium
TCGCCTCGGCCAGGGCCAAGCCGCCGCTCGCCTGCGCCGCCGCCCGCAGGTCGGGCAACTGGCGCGGGTCAATGATATCCGGTCCCAGGATGGGAACGGGGATTTCCTCCGTCGGACCGCGCCGATACCAGGCCACTTGGGTCAGGCGCTCGGCATCAATCTTCTCCTGCAGCTTCATCAAGCCGTGGAGGAAGGCCTGGGGCGTGGGCGGGCAGCCGGGGATGTAGACATCCACCGGCAGATAGTGGTCAATGCCGCTGACCACGTTGTAGCCCTCTTTGAACGGGCCGCCGCCGTTGGCACAGCAGCCCATGGAGATGACATACTTCGGCTCGGCCATCTGGTTGTACAGACGGACGATCTGCGGCACCATCTTCTTGGTGACCGTGCCAGAGACGATCATGACGTCGGCCTGGCGCGGCGAGGGGCGCGTCAAGCCCCAGCCGAAGCGGTCGAAGTCGTAGCGCGAGGCGGCCATGGAGATGAACTCGATGGCGCAACACGCCAGACCGAACTGCATCGGCCACATGGAGTAGCGCCGACCCCAGTTGTAGAGCGGGTTGACCAGGTCCAGCAGTTTGTTGAAGGACGTCACCAGGATGCCCTGGCTCGTCTCGCCCTTGATGAATTCCTCTTCCGTCATCAGACGGAGACCATGTCCATTGGCGCCGTTTGGCGTCGCGTGGCCGTTGCCCGGGGTGTCAGCCATGCTGTACCCTTCTCCTTATATTCCAGGGCGTATTGACTCGCCACCTCGTGAATCCAGGCTGATTATAAGCGAGCGGGGGTAGGTTGTCAACCAAAAATAAGGGGTTGCAGAAATACGCCTATCCTTCAAACGAAATCGGTTCCAGGCAATAAGACTCTGTAACAGGCCTTACTCTTACACTTCAGGTGGCTGCCCTATAGGCTCCTTTTGAGCCGGCCGACAAACGCGCTGTGCTCCTCTGAGGCCAGTCCCTGCTGAAGGGTCGCCAGAACCGCCGCCAGGTCGCCACGGAGCAGGGCTTCGACGGCCAGCCACAGGCCAGGGAAGACGCGGCTGCGGACGACGCCCTGCTCGTCGGGGGCCAGGCGCACATACGTCTCGCCCTGGAGGTAGAACCAGTCCAGGCCACGGTCGTAGATGCGCCAGACCACGTACTCGGGAACCTGGTTGCGGCGGTAGACGCGCAGCTTGTCGTGCAGGTCGTAGGAGGCGCTGCTGGCAGCAATCTCGACGACCAACTCCGGTGGGCCTTCAATGTAGTCGTCAGGCGTCACCCGCGACCGCCCGGCCTGCTCTGGCTCCAGGCGCAGCAGGGCGTCCGGCTGCGGTTCGTTGTCAGGGTCAAGACGGACGGTAACATTATCTCCAAGGAATACTCCTACGGTTGCCGCGCAATAGACAAATAGCCAACCGACGATATGGGCATGCGGCTGACCGTGACTCTCAAAGCGGACGGGCGATCCTATATACACAACCCCCTCGATGAGTTCGGCTTTCTTGACCTCGGGCATGGCGGAGTAGCGGCGCTCAAACTCGCTCCGCGTCAGGTGGTCGCCACTCTCCAACGGCGGGACCGTCGCCAGCGGCTGACGCACATCCTCAACCATCACACTCGGCGCTGCCATTGCTACCTCCTATTGCGTAGTGCGTATTCCGTATTTTTCTTTCTGAAATACGCACTACGCATCACGCATCACGCATCACGCATCACGCCTGCATCATCCTCGCCAGGGCGCGCAGCCGCTCCACCAGCGACGGCAGGGTCGCCAGGACGTGCTCGACATCAGCCTCCGTGTTCTGGTAGCCCAGGCTCAGGCGCAGGCTGCCAATCGCCAGACGGGTGGGGAGGCCACACGCCCGCAGGACATAGGACGGCTCCAGACTGGCCGAGGTACAGGCCGAGCCGCTCGACGCGCAGATACCGGCCAGGTCCAGACCGAGCAAGAGTTCCTCCGCGCCGTGCAGGCCGTCTATGGCGAAGCTGGCGAGGTTGGGCAGCCGCTCGGTGGGATGGCCGGTCAGAACTGTGTCAGGCACACTCGCCAGGACGCCCTCGATCAGCCGGTCACGTAGGCGAGTCAGCGAAGTTGCGTGCGCCTCGCGGTGCGCCTGCGCCCAGACGAGCGCAGCCGCCGCGCCGACCGCGCCCGCCACGTTCTCGGTCCCAGCGCGGCGGCTGCGCTCCTGGCTCCCGCCCGTGAGGGTCGGTAGGAGGGGAACGCCCTGGCGCACGTAGAGGATGCCGACGCCCTTGGGGCCGTAGAACTTGTGGGCGGCCAGGGTGAGCATGTCCACGCCCAGGCGCTCGACGTGAATGTCCAGCAGGCCGCCGGCCTGGACCGCGTCGGTGTGCATCAGCGCGCCGTGACCCCGGACCAGGCGGTTGATCTCGGCGATAGGCTGAAGGGTGCCGATTTCGTTGTTGGCGAGCATCAGGGAGACGAGGACGGTGTCCGGGCGCAGCGCGGCCTCCACCTGGGCAGGGCTGACGCGGCCATAGGCGTCCACCGGCAGGATGGTCGCCTCGAAGCCGAAGTGGTCGCGTAACTGTTCGACGGTGTGCAGCACGGCGTGGTGTTCCACGGCGCTGGTGACCAGGTGGTTGCCGCCCCCCTGCTCGCGGCGGGCCAGCGCCGCGCCCCGAATCGCCAGGTTGTCGGCTTCGGAGCCGCCGCCGGTCAGAATCACCTCGCGCGGAGAGCAGCCGAGCACGCCGGCGATCTGGCGGCGGGCGTCGTCCAACGCGGCGAGGGCGGCGCGTCCCTGGCGGTGGACGCTGGAGGGATTACCGTAGTGTTCGGTGAGATAGGGCAGCATGGCCTCGACGACGCTTGGGTGCACGGGCGTGGTGGCGGCATGGTCCATATAGATGAGGCGTGGCGGCATGACGGGCAACTTTCTAGCTGGGTCTTTGGGGGAGTGACGTCGAACAGACAACGTCACGCTACCTCTATCATATTAAAGGCGAAAACGGTGAGAACGACAACCATAGGGCTTAGCAGTTGACAAAGCAGGCGACTGGCACTATAGTTGCTTGGTGATGCTCGGTGTTGCTCTTATGGTGGCCTAGCGAACTGAGCGAAGGAGAGGGGTGATGAAGGCAGGCTGGGGCTGGGTGGACCTCCCGCCCCTGGGGCGTCTGGTGTGGCTGGTCCTGGTGTTGGGTGGCCTGGCCGCCTGCAACACGGCCCAGACCTACGTGCCCAATGCCGTCGTCATCCTCAACCCCACGCCCGGCCAGCCGTCGGTCTACAACGCGCAGATCGGGTCGGGGGGCGTCGTGCCGGGCTACGGGGTGTACCCCTGTCCGCAGCCCGCGCCCTACGCCTGCCCGCAGCGGACGCCCCTGCCCGCCGACGCCTGCGCCGTGCGGCATACCGTGAAAGCCGGCGACACCGTCTCCTGGCTGGCCGTCCAGTATCACACCCACACAGGCGCGATTATCGCCGCCAACGGCTTGACCAATCCGGACCTGATTCGCGTCGGCCAGTCGTTGTGTATCCCGGCCAAGGGACCGAGATCGCCCTCTCCCACCTCGTCCCCTGGTGGACCGACCGCCACACCGGCGCCCGCCCCCCTGGCGACGGCCACGCCGCTGCCTGAGCCGAGCCTGCCGACAGCGACGCCTGGCAAGCGCCGCTGTAGCCCCCTCTATGTCACGCGGTCGGGCGACACGGTCGCCGGCGTGGCTTTCCTGTGCGGTGTCACGCCCGCCGCGCTCCTGGCCGCGAACCCCCAGGTCAACACCGACATCTTCGCGCCCCTGTACCCAATTGGGCAACTCCTGAGCATCCCCTAAGCCCGCGCCGATTATACCACAGACCTGTACGGGCTGT
>CAZFUK010000566.1:0-3822 GCA_964522005.1 uncultured Anaerolineales bacterium
CTGAGTGTCGTGCCCTGGTCGCCGCTGCCCATGGCGGCCGAGAAGATATTCGAGCCAGGGGCGGTGATGTCGGGGCGCAGGCCCGTGAAGTCCACGTCTGGCCCGCGCGAGCTAAACGACGACACGACATCGGCCAGCGAGATAAGCGTCTCGTTGCTCAGGGTGACATTGACCGTGCCCTGCGTCATGGCGTTGCGCAGGGCCGTGCCACTCTCCAGGGTCAGGGTCAGGGTGGGAACGGTGACCGTCCCGCCACCAGAGCTGAAGCTGGGCGGCAGGAGACCGGCGACGTTATCATAGATGAGCACGGCGACCGCCCCGGCCGCCGAGGCCCGCGCCGCTTTGAGCGAGGCCGCGCACGAGCCACGGATGATGAGGGCTACCTTGCCGCGCGGGTCGGCCAGGTAGGGGTCGTCCGGTAGGTTCGGGTTGCCGGTGTGGGACCCGGCCGGGCAGCCGCGCCCGACGTAGACGACATCGCCCGTGACCGGGCCGGTCGCCGACAGTTGCGGGGCCCAGGACTGCTGGGACGCCTGCAAGAGCTGGCCGGCCATGGAAGCCGGGCTGTTGACCTGGACGGCGTTGGCGAACTGACCGCTGGCGTAGGACGAGGCGACGGAGAGGCCGAAGTCGCCCGCCGCGCTGGCGCCCGAAATGTAGGGGATATCGCTCGAGTTACCGGCCGCCGCTGTCACGAGAACCCCAATCTGGGCCGCCCGACGCGACATGATGCCCAGCACGTCGGTGCCGGCGAAGGGCGCGCCGAGGGACATGTTGACGACGTTGACGTGGTCGCTGGTGTCGCCGTCCTGGTTCGGGTCCATAGCCCGCTCAACGGCCAGGGCGATGACATCCGAGAACGCGCCGCCCGCGCCGAAGATCTTGTAGGCGTACAGCAGGGCGGCGGGCGCGACACCGTGGTAGACCGTGGTGCCGTCGAACGTCGAGGGGCGCGAGCCGTTGACCGAGTCGTTGGGCACGCCGAAGCCGGCGGCGATGCCGGCCACGTGGGTACCGTGGCCGCCCAGATCAATGGGATCGGGGTCGGGCACCGGCGTCTGGGAGCACAGGCCGGCCGCGCGGTCGGCGTCCGAGCAGGCGGCGTAGGGGTCGTAGACATCGCCCGCGAAGTCGTAGCCGCCCACCACCTTGAGGGTGGGGAACAGCGGCCGACCCTGATATGTCTCGGTCAGCGCCTTGGTGTCGGTGATGGCGGCGTTGTAGGCGTCCTCGGTGCCAGGACCGCCGAAGTCGCGGTGGGTGTAGTCAATGCCGCTATCCACGATGGCGATGGACACACCTGTGCCGTCCAGGCCGAGTTCGGTGCGGACCTGGTCGGCGCCAATGTAGGGCACCGACTCCCTCAACATGGGCGCGTACACCGGCGCGGCGTGGACCGCGACGACGCCGGGCAGCCGTGCCAGGGCGTCGAGTTGGTCGGGCGTGGTGTGGACCTGGACGCCGTTGTAGAGCAGGGTGTACTGGCCGATGACCGTCGCGCCCGCCGCTTTGGCGGCGGTCATGACGGATGCCTGCTGGCCCTTGAGCTGGGCTTCGCGCTGAATCTGGGCCTTGGCGGCGCTCGCCTGGCTCTGGCCGGCCTGCTTGGCGGCCTGGTAGGTCTCCACGGCCGGTTCGCCCTGGAGTTCGAGAATCACACTCAGGCGGGTGGGGTCGAAGCCTCGGCGGGCCAGTTGGCCGGGCAGCGCGGTCACCTCGCCGTCAATGGGGGCGGGTACGCGCTCGGGGCGATACCCACCCGTGGGCGGATCATCGGCGCGGGCTGGTCCAGCGCCGGCGGCAATCAGCCAGGCCAGGGCGCAGGCGGCCAACGCGAGTCTCACCAGGGCGGCGGGAAGCTGGAGTGGACGTCGCATTCTCTTGTTTCCTCCGGTGTGTCTAGGTGTGAATGAGGGTCCGATGGGTACGCGGAACAGCCATCGGTGGCGACACCAATGGTGGGGGAACCGCAGGGATGGAGCGGCGCGAACAACGGCGTGGGCGCACTCCACAAGGTCTGAACGAGTATAGCGTGGGGGGGACTCAGAGCGGCGCGACGCGGCGACGGACTCCCAGTATACACCAGACCGTGAAAAGTGTCAAAGTGGACCCGAAAAGAGTTGACTCGTGTAGACCTGGCCTTATAATGGGCCGAACGACCCGGCGAGCCAGAGCCTATGCCACGTCCCACCCTGCTCCTGTGCCTTTGCGGCCTGCTGCTGCTCCTGACCACGGCTCGCAGCGCGGCCTCTCGCCCAGCCGACGAGTACCCCCTGTACCTGCCGGCGGTGACGGTGCGCCGTGACCTGCGCCCGCCCCCCGTGCGCCTCACCGCTCTCTACTACGACACGCTGGTGGCGGGCGAACCCGACGAGGCCTTTGAACTCTGGAACCCCGGCCCCGACCCGCTCGACCTCCAGGGCTGGACGGCGGGCGACGGCACACGCGCGGTCGTCTTTCCCGGCCTGGTCCTCTCGCCCACCCAGTCGGCCTGGTGCGCCTATAGCGCCGTCGCCTTCCAGGCCAGCTTCGGCTTCGCCCCCGCCTGCGAGTACGGTCCCGCCAGCGACCCGGCCGTCCCGCACCTGGACGGCCCACCCCTGCGCTTCACCAACAGCGGCGGCCGCCTGCTTCTCCACAACCCCCAGGGCCACACGGTGGATGTGCTGGTCTATAAAGCGGGCGCTGCCACCGGGGGCTGGGAAGGGCCAGGCCTCCAGCCCTGGCGCCCGACCGGCTTTGCCGAGGAAGGCCAGCTTCTCTACCGCAAGCGCGACGAAGCCACGGGCTACCCGCTGGCCGACACCGACCACGCCGAGGACTGGGCCAACCACGGCGGCGACCCACTGCTGGGCCGCAAGGTGCGCTACCCGGCCTGGGACACGGCGGCCTTCCGGCCCTTCCGCGCCGCCTCGCCCGCCCTGGTCACCGTGGCCCTGACGCCCGACGCTGGCTACGACCTGGTGCGCGCCGCGCTGGCGAGCGCGACGCGTCGGCTGCAACTGGAACTCTACAGCTTCGACCACCCGGCCCTGGCCGACCTGCTGGCCGAGCGTGGGCAGGCCGGGGTGGCGACGACCGTGCTGCTGGAAGGCGCGCCCTCCGGTGGTCTCAAGGACGCCGACCGCTACGCCGCGTCACGCGTGGCGCAGAGCGGCGGCCGGGTCCTCTACATGACCAACGCGGCGGGCGGCCACCCGCGCTTTCGCTCGCAGCATGCCAAGTTCGGCATCCTCGACGGCCACACCCTGCTGCTAAGTTCCGAGAACCTGACGCCCGAAGCCCTGCCCACCGATGACAAAGGCGACGGCACGCTGGGGCGGCGTGGCGTCGTCCTCCTGACCGACCAGCCGGCCCTGGTGGACTACGCGGCGCGGCTGTTCACCCGCGACACCGACCGCCGCTGGCGCGACCTGGTCGCCTGGAACCCCTTCGACACCGTCTTCGGCCCGCCACCGCCCGGCTACGTGCCGCTCTACGACACGGGCGGCACGGGGTACCCGGTCCAGGCGGCCACCCCGCTGACGGCCTGGGCCGACCAGTTCGAGCTGGTCCAGTCGCCTGAGAACAGCCTGCGCCGCTCCGACGGCCTGATCGGCCTGCTGGCCCGCGCCGGGCGGGGTGACACCGTGCTGACCGAGCAGTTGACGGAGCAAACCTGGTGGGGGCCGACCGGTTCAAGTCCGACCCAGGACCCCAACCCCCGCCTGGACGCCTACCTGGCCGCCGCCCGGCGTGGGGCGACCGTCCGCCTGCTGCTGGATAGCTTCTTTGACGATGTGGGCGAGCCGCGCGCCAACCGCGCCACCTGTGTCTACGTCA
>CAZFUK010000567.1:0-3821 GCA_964522005.1 uncultured Anaerolineales bacterium
CGGCCCCATGCGCGGCTCTTCGTATTCGGGGAGGGGCGGATAGCCGGCCGCCAATAACGTCTCGGAGTATAGCTCAATCTTGCGGGTCGGCGTGTTGAAGCCACGCGGTGCGCCGTCCTGCGGCTCCGCGAATTTGCGGTAGCGCGTCTGGACCGCCGCGCGCAGCCCGCCGGGGTTCTGGCGCAGCGCGTCGAGCGAGAGGCCGGAGGGTTGGAGTTGGTAGCGGTAAGCGGCGTCCACGTCACCGTTCCAGAAGTGGGAGCCGAGGCCGAGCCGGCCGGCCAGGTCAAATACAATCTCGACATCGCCGCGCGCCTCACCCCGTGGCTCGACCACCCGCCGCCTGAACTGCACCAGCGACTGCGCGTCCGCGCTTACCTCAAACCCGATCTTCAGCGCCTCGCGTTCGAAGGGACTGGCGACCGGTAGGACGATGTCGGCCATCTCAGCCGTCGGGTTCATGAACAGGTCCGCGTGCACGTAGAAGTCGAGGGCGGCCAGGGCCTCGCGCCCGCGGAGCGGGTTGGCATGGGCCATGAGCAGGTTGGCGCCGAAGCCGACCAGCCCACGCACCGGGTAGGGCTGCTGCTCCAGGATGCCCCGGTAGACCTCTTCCGACGTGACAAATCCCCAGCGCGACGGGCCAAGCGGCCGCTCCGCCAGGCCCAGGCTCCGCCCGCGCTGTTGAGGCGACAGGAACTCCGCGCCACCCACTGGGGCCGACGACGGCGCGGCAAACAGCACATTGCCACCGGGGGCGTCGAAGCTGCCCGTCAGCGCGTAGAGTTGGGCAATGGCGCGGGCGATCTGGGTGGAATTGGTCTGCATCTCGACCCCGCTCCAGGCATAGTAGGCGACGGGCCGCGCTTCCCAGAGCAGCCGGGCGGCGGCTTCGACCTCGGCCGGGTCAATGCCACAGATCGCCTCAACTGTCGCGGGCGGATACCGTCGGCAGCTCTCGGCCACCAGTTCGAAGGCGGGCCGACACATGACCGGCCCCCGCGGCGTCGCCACTGCGAACTCGCCGAAGAGGGCCACATCCGACGCGTTCCCCTCATAGCCGCCCGTAGCCGGATCGTAGAGGATGGGAGACTGTCGGGCCTCGTTCCAGGCCACGTAGCGGCGGGGGCTGCCGGCCGGGGAGAGGTCGTTTTCGGTCAGCAAACGACCCGTGTCCGCCCGCACGAGCAGCGGGGCGTTGGTCCAGTCGCGGATGAAGTCCCGGTTATACCAGCCATGCTCCATCATGACGTGGGCGATGCCCAGCGCCAGGGCCGCATCGGTGCCCGGGCGCACCCGCAGCCAGAGGTCGGCCTTGTTGGCCGGCCCGGTGCGCCGGGGGTCCACCACGATCAAGCGCGCGCCTCGCTTGCGGGCCGAGGTGGTCGCCACGGCGTGGGCGAGGCGGGCGAGGTTCGGGTTGTAGCCCCAATACAGGATGCAGCCGGCGTGTTCCAGGTCGGGCATGTAAGCGCCGGGGACACTGGCGCCGTAGGTGTACACCGTGGCTTGATGGCGGCCCCAGCCGCACAACTCCATCGCGGCACAGAGATTGGGGGAGCCGAAGGCCTGTCTCAAGCGGTCAATCCAGAGTTGCGCATCCACCGACGCCGATGTGGAAGGCGAGACAACGCTAAACACCACGCTTTCCGGACCGTAGGCTTCGGCCACCTCGCGCAGCCGCGCGGCGGTGAGGTCGAGAGCTTCGTCCCAACTGATACGGCGCCAGCCGGGGTCGGGGTCGCCTTTGGGCCGGGTACGTTGCAGGGGATAGAGCAGCCGGTCGGGGTGATAGACGAGTTCCGGCGCGGCGCGGCCCTTGGCGCAGAGAGCCTTACCCGTCGGGTGGGACGGATCTGGCTCCAGGGCGACGAAGCGTCCATTCTCGACGACCGCTATCGAGCCGCAGCGCGAGATGCACAGGGCACAGTAACACGGGATTCGCTCGCTAGACTGGCCGACTGCCAACATCGTGACGCCTTCTTTCTAGACTAGCAACGTGTTGTTACCATAGTAGGCCTCAGTAGGCCGCGCACCACAACGGTCTGCCCCGTCGGGAATGATAGGCCCAATCCACCGAGTGTCAAGAGGCGGTCGCGTGTCCTTGCCGCCCCCTCTGTTCGATGCTACAATCCCGGTCGGCCTGCTGGCGGCGCAGGTAGCCCATCCACCGTGAGGGTAGAGGATGAGGACACAGCCGAGGTTCCCGTATTCCCCTCCAACTGACAAGTGGCGTGAGTGGCTCTACGTGGCCGGCGTCTCGCTGGTCCTGCTGCTGCTGGTGTTCCTGCGCACCGAGCGCATGACCCTCGACCATCCCCACTTCGCGCTGCCGATGGACCACCACAAGTACATCCTCATGGCGACCCAGGGGCCGTGGGACTTTCATATCGCCCCGTACTGCTGGCGCATCGCCACGCCGCTGCTGGCCGGGGTCATGCCCTTCGACCTCCAGACCAACTTCCTGCTCATCACCCTCGCCAGTCTGTGGCTCACCGGTATCACGCTGTACTACCTGGCCCGCCGCTTCGACCTGCCGCGCGACGTCGCGCTCATGGCGCCCCTGCTGTTCTTTTCGCTGGGCTGGGCCACCAAGTTCGTCGTCTATGACTTCTGGCTGGCCGACGCCTGGAGCGGGCTGATGCTGGCCGCCACGATCTGGGCCATCCGCGCCCGCAAGGACGCGCTCTACGTGGTCCTGCTCGTGCTCGGCGTCCTGGTCAAAGAGCCGCTCATGTGCGTACCGCCCCTCTACTACACGCTCCACACACGCCGCTGGCTCGACCTGCGGCTCGCCGGCCGCGCCCTCGTCCTGGCCCTGCCCGCCGTCGCCACGTTTGTCGCCGTTCGCCTCGCCATTCCGAACCTCAATAATGACCCGGCGTACCTCGCCACGCTCCCGCTGTCGCTGCGGCTAGTGCGCACCTGGGCTGGCGACGAGTACTATAGCAGCTACTGGGACTATGCCTGGATGATTCGGACCATCGGTCTCCCGCAGTGGCGCGACGTGTCGGTCCAGCAGCTCGTCGCCTGGACGGTCGGCACCTATGGCGCTCTCATCTCCCTCCTGTGCCTGGCCTCGCGGCGCAACGCCGAGCTGTTCCTGCGCTTCCTCCCCTTCCTACTGCTCATCTACGCCCAGACCCTGCTGACGACGCCCGGTGAGCGCATCCTGGTCATCGGCTTCCCGGCCCTGATTGTCCTGGCGCTGCACGGCGTCGCCGCCCTCTCCCAGCGCCTCGGCCTCGCGCCGCCCCTCTTCTACCCGCTGCCGCTGCTGTTCCTGGCCCTGCACCTGGGCAAGTCCAGCGGCGGGTTTTCCGAACTGGAGCCTGTCGAGCTAGGCCTGTGCGCCGGCTATCTGCTCGCTCTGCTGGGGCTGAGGGCAATGGGGCGTAAGCGGCAGAACCAGACGCCTAGCCCCTCGGCCCCCTGACCCGGTCCCAAATGCACTTGCTAGCCCATCTGTTCGATGCTACAATCAGGGCATGAGTGATGAGCACCTCTTTGGCTGGGATGACAGTCCGGGTATCGTCTCCGTGTGGGCCGACCGCGAGGGCCGCGCGCTGGTCTGGCGACGCGAAGCTAGTCCTTTAGGGCGACGCGAAGCTGGTCCTTTAGGGCGACGCGAGGGCGAGCGGCTGACGTGCGTCCAGGAGCGCTATCGGCCCTGGCTGTTCGCCGTCCACCTGGACGACCTGGCGCACCTGGCGCCCGGTGTGGTGGGGGAGGAAACCTCACCGCCGGCCCCTCTTAGACGAGAGGTAGAGACGCGAGAGGTAGAGACGCGACATACCCCGAGTACGGGGCACTTTGTCGCG
>CAZFUK010000568.1:0-3819 GCA_964522005.1 uncultured Anaerolineales bacterium
GCGTCCTCAAGCCCGGCGGCCGGCTGGTCCTGGTGGACAACATCGTGCCGCCCGACCCGCGCGCCGCCGCCTTTATCAACCGCTTCGAGACCCTGCGCGACCCGTCGCACCACTGGCTGTTCCCGCTGGGGGCGCTGGTGGACCTGTTCCAGGCGGCGGGGCTGACGGTCGTCCACACCGAAACCCTGCTCAAGCCCATCGAGTTCCTGGATTGGACCCGCCGCATGAAGACCCCGCCCGTCCTGGAGACCGACCTGTGGGCCATGCTCGAAGCGTCGAGCGGCCTGGTGCGCGCCTTCTTCCAGCCGCGTCGGGTGGACGGCGCGCAGACCTTCGACCTGCACGAGGGGATCGTGGTGGCGGTCAAGCGGGATTAAGCACGACCTATGATTGAACTAGCGTCTGAGTTAGCGTCGAACCTGCCCTGGAGCGCCAGAGCCTTTGAGGACCAGTTTGTGACGGTCAACGGGCTGCGCGTGCGCTACTGGCAGATGGGCGAGAGCGGCCCGCCGGTCGTGCTGGTCCACGGCATCGGCGCTTCCGTCGAATACTGGGTGCGCAATATTCCCGTGCTGGCCCAGCGCTACCGCGTCTACGCGGTGGACATCGTCGGCTTTGGCCGCTCGGACAAGCCGCAAGGGTTTGACTACCACCTGGAAAACGTGGGCGACTTCATGGCCGGCTTCCTCGACGCCGTCGGGCTGGACAGCGTCCACTGGGTCGCCAACTCCATGGGCGGGCTGGTCACGCTGGTTACGACCATGCGCCACCCGCACCGTACGCGCAGCCTGGCCCTGGTGGACTCGGCCGGCTTTGGCTCGCAGGTCACCTGGGTGTTCCGCCTGATGTCGCTGCCGGGCGTGGGCGAGTTCATGAACCGCCTCGACCGGCGCGGCTTCGCGTTTATGATGCGCCACCTGTTCGCTGACCCGCACTGCGTGCCGGACGAGTGGATTGATGAACTGGTGGATATCGCCCGCCAGCCAGGGACCGCCAAAGCCTTTCTTGAGGTCCTGCGGTCGGGCATTACCCTGTTTGGCGTCAAGAAGTCCATCCTGGCGGCGGTCCCGCCCATCCTCGACGCCCTGGACCATCCCGTGCTCGTCATCTGGGGCCGCCAGGACCGCATCCTGCCCTTTGAGCAAGGGCTGAACGCCCTGGCCCGCGTGCCGGGCGCGCAACTTCACGTCTGGGATGGCGCGGGCCATCTACCCATGCTTGAGAAAGCCGCTTCGTTCAACCGCGTCGTCCTGGCCTGGTTGGACGAGGTCACCACCGACCGCCCGTTACAGGAGCCAGCATGTCCAAGCCCCGAGTCCTGATTACCCGCGTCGTCCCGCAAGAAGGTATTGACCTGGTTCGCGAGCAGTGCGACGTGGACCTGTGGGAGGAAGACCGCCCCATCCCGCGCGAACTGCTACTCCAGAAGGTGCGCGACATTGACGGCCTGTACTCCCTCCTGACCGAGCGCGTGGACGACGAGCTGCTCGACGCCGCCCCCAGGCTGCGCGTCGTGAGCAACATGGCGGTCGGCTACGACAACATAGACGTGCCGGCCTGCACGCGGCGCGGCATCCCCATCGGCCATACGCCGGGCGTGCTGACCGAGACGACGGCGGACCTGGCATTCGCGCTGATTCTGGCCGCCGCCCGGCGGTTGAGCGAGGCCGAGCGCTTTGTGCGCGCCGGCAAGTGGACGACGTGGAGCCCCATGCTCTTCCTGGGGCCGGATGTCTTCGGCGCGACACTGGGGATTGTGGGCATGGGACGGATTGGCGTGGCCGTGGCGCGGCGCGCCCTGGCGTTTGGGATGCGCGTCCTCCACTACGACACCCTGCCGCATCCCGAACTGGAGGTCATGTCGGGCCTGCGCGCGGTGAGCCTGGACACGCTGCTGACCGAGTCGGACTTTATCTCGGTGCACGTGCCGCTGACCGACACGACGCGCAAGATGTTCTCGACCGAGCAGTTCAAGCGCATGAAGCGGACGGCGGTGCTGGTGAACACGGCGCGCGGCCCCATCATTGACCAGGCCGCGCTCAACCAGGCGCTGCGCGACGGCGAGATTGGCTACGCCGCGCTCGATGTCACCGACCCGGAGCCGATCCGCCTGGACGACCCGCTCCTGACGCTGGACAACTGCTTGATTGTGCCCCATATTGGCAGCGCGTCGGTGGCGACCCGTACGCACATGGCGACCATGGCGGCGGAGAACCTGCTGGCGGGACTGCGCGGCGAGCGGCTCCCACACTGTGTCAATCGGGACGTGTATCGCTGAGCCAGACCGGCGTCCATAATTTCACGATTTTCATAACTAGGGGGGTAGCGCCTTGAAATAGAGGCGCTAGCCCCTTGCGTTAGTTGTGGCTTTACTGTACAATGGTGATGTTCTTAAGACGACGCGGAGATTGTGTCGCCGCTCAATCTCGAAACCTGCTGTCTTCGTCGTCCCCGCTGAACGTCCCATAGTCCGTGGAGACGACTCGTATCTTTTGAGGAGGGGCGGCGTCATGTAAAGCAAGCGTGAACTTCACGCCTGCGCGTTACATGCCGAACCAGTTCATGTCCGCGACGTCTGTCGAAGGCGCGCACGCGGATATGCCCCCCTACTGGTCCAGGCGAAGCCAGATTCGACCACCAGCCAGTCCATGCCGAAGCCCTCGGTGTGGGGCCGGTCGAGGGTACGACCCTGGCATCCCCTTACTACCTGTAGCCTAAGGAGGCATGCGCCATGCGGCCTGCATCACTGTCTCTTCTCACTCTAGGCCTTGTCGCCGCTCTGCTGGCCTTGTTTTACCTGCCCTCGGTGGAGCCCGCCACGGCGGCGCGGTTAACCCCGACGGCGGTGCGCATTCAGCCAGAGCAGACGCGCCTCCCGGCCCCCACCAAACCGCCTGCCTCCCCGACCTCGGCCCCGGCCCCGACCAGCGCGCCTACCGCCCCGCCCACCGCGGCCCGGCCCGTCGCCTCGCCCTCGCCTGCCCCGACCCAAGGCCCCACGCCCACGGCGGTTTCGCTGCGCGAGCGCAAGGACAAGGAGGACCAGGCCCCGCCCAGCCGCGAGGGCGATGCGCCCCTGCTCGACCCATCCGCGTCCGCCACGCCTGGTATCATCAATGCCTGTACGGGCAACAGCCCGGAAGGCTGCGTGGGCAACAACGGCCGCCTCACTGGTATCATCTGGATGGACGAACTGGCTAACGGCCGCCGCGACCCCGGCGAACTCGGCCTGGCGGGCGTGACGGTGGAGCTTTATCAAGGGAACGACCTGGTCGCCCGCCGCGTGACGAGTGTGGACGGCGCCTGGGAGTTCCTGGGCCTGATTACCCCGCGCGATTACCGCCTCGTCTTTACCTACCCTGAAGGGTGGTACGGCCTATACGGCAGCCAGTTCATCATCACCGGCGACCGCTTCGGCTGGTGCTGTACCGTCTTCTTCGACCAGCCCGCCCGCCGCACCCGCACGACCTTCACGCCGACGGCCGGCGTCCCCACGCCGTCGCCCAGCGCCACCCAGCCGCCCGCGACGAATACCGCGACCATCACCCCGCTGCCGTCGCCGACGCGCACGCCGGTCCCGCCGACTGTCACGCCGACGCGCACCGTGACCCCGCTGCCCTCAGTCACAGCGAGTGTTACCACAACGCCGGTCCCGCCATCGGCCACTCCATCCCTGACCCCGCTGCCGACCGTCTCGCCCACGGCCACCGGCAGCGCCACGGCGACACCCGCGCTGACAGCGACGCTCACCCCTGAGCTAACGGTCACCTCCACCGCGCCGCCGGCGACGCTCACCCTGACGCCAACGGCCGAGACGGC
>CAZFUK010000569.1:0-3818 GCA_964522005.1 uncultured Anaerolineales bacterium
CTTTCCGCCCATTCTACCTCAATAGCCACCCTCACCGGAGCCGTACCCCGCTCCACCAGTCGTTTCGAGGAGGAGAGACTATGCCCAGGTTCGTGAACCGTTCAACCCTTCTGATTGTCGCGGCCCTCATTCTGGTCTTCGTCGCCGCCGCGTGTGGTGGCGGGACGACGGCGACCGCGCCGTCCGCGCCGGCCCAGGCGCCCACGGCGGCTGCGCAAGCGCCCGCCCAAAAGCCGGCCGAGACCAAGCCCACCGAGGCCAAGGCCGCCGCGCCCGCCGCGCCCAGCGGTCCCATCCTGTTCCACTCCTCGCAATTCACGCCCGTGGCGGAACGCGAGAAAATGCAGACCATTATCCTGAAGGACTTCCAGGGCAAGGTGGACTACGCGCCCCAGGACCCCGGTCCCTTCGTGGACATCGTCACCGCCCAGGCCAAAGCGGGCAAGATGGAGGTCGGCGTGATTGGCGGTCTCCACGGTGACTTCCCGACTTTCATCAAGGACGGCATCCTGGACGACCTGACGCCGCTGCTGACCAAGCTCCAGGACCGCAAGTTCCCCGCGACGTATGTCGAGCTGGGGAAGATGGGGACCAAGGACAAGCAGTACTACATCCCGTGGGCGCAGGCGACTTATATCATGGTCGCCAACAAGAAGGCCCTCCAGTACCTGCCCCAGGGCGCCAACGTTGACACGCTTACCTACGACCAGCTCAAGCAGTGGGCGGCCAACGTCCAGAAGGGCACGGGCGAGCGCAAGCTGGGCTTCCCGGCCGGCCCCAAGGGCCTGATGCACCGCTTCACCCAGGGCTTCCTCTACCCGTCGTACACCGGCCAGCCGGTGACCAACTTCAAGAGTCCGGAAGCGGTCAAGATGTGGACCGACTTCAAGGACATGTGGCAGTACGTCAACCCCGCCTCGACCA
The DNA here is from genome assembly GCA_964522005.1 of uncultured Anaerolineales bacterium. GTDB lineage: Bacteria > Chloroflexota > Anaerolineae > Epilineales > JAHCIE01 > JAHCIE01. Next base: position 925 of record CAZFUK010000569.1, read on the forward strand.
ACTACGACTTCATGCAGGAGCCGCTCAAGTCCGGCGAGGTCTGGATCGCCTTCGACCACGTCGCCCGCCTGATTGACGCCCTCAAGGACAAGCCCGACGACTACGTGACCTTCCCCGCGCCGTCTGGCCCCAAGGGCCTGGGCCACATGCCCGTCGTCCTCGGCCTGGCGCTGCCCAAGAACGGCCCCAACCGCGCCACCGCCGAGCAACTCATTGACTACATGACACAGCCCAAGACCCAGTTGGCCGTGGCCCGCGAACTGGGCTTCTACCCGGTCGTGGACGCCCCGCTGCCCACCGACATGCCGGCGGGCGTGAAGATGGAGGCCGAGGCGGTGGCGAAGCAGTCCAACGCCAAGAACGCCATCCAGTCGCTGCTGCCGGTCGGCCTGGGCGCCAAGGGCGGCGAGTGGAACAAGGTCTACCAGGACACGCTGACGCGTATCGTGCTCAAGGGCGAGGACCCGGCCAAGGTGCTCGACGAGCAGGCCAAGATCGCCCAGGGCATCCTGGACGAGACCAAGGCCCCCTGCTGGGCGCCCGACCCCGTGGGCGAAGGCGCGTGCAAGATTAAGTAAGCCACGTTATGCGGTAGCCCTACGAAGTAGGGGAGCGGTATCCCCTCTCCCTCTGGGAGAGGGTTAGGGTGAGGGTCTTTGAGGCGCGGTGAACCGTCTAAAACCCTCACCCCGACCCTCTCCCACGGGGAGAGGGAGGGAAAAGAGGGACGGATGACGACCCCCAATCCTTCGAGTGACGCGCTGGCGGCGGGACGCGCCTCGGACCGGGTGGCCGAGCAGGAGGGAGGGCGGCGGCTCAACGCCCTCGCGCCCTACCTGCTGATTGCCCCGGCCCTGGTGTTCCTGGCCGTCTTTTTCGCCTGGCCGATGGTCCAGGCCCTGATTCTGGCGGTCCAGAACGCCGAGGGCCAGTTTACGACGCAGTACCTCCAGCGCATGGTAGGCGATGTCAACTTCGCCGACGCCGTCCGCTTCACCCTGCTCCTCATCCTCGTCGTCATCCCCCTCCAGTTCGTCCTGGCCGTGATCATGGGGCTGCTCCTTCAGGCCAAACCCCGTGGCGCGAGCTTCTTCCTGTACGCCTGGACCATCCCCCTGGGCGTCTCCGACCTGGCGGCCGGCATCGTCTGGCTCGCCATCTTTGGCGACCGGGGCTTCTTTAACTCCGTCCTGACGGGCCTGGGGCTGATGAATACGCCGTTCGCCTGGCTCAGCTACGAGCACCCCGTCAGCCTGTTCCTGGCCGTCGTCCTCGCCGAGGTCTGGCGCGCCACTTCCATTGTCATGGTCATCGTCGTGGCGGGCTTGCAGCTCATCCCACCCGACTACGGCGAGGCGGCCGAGGTGTTTGGGGCCTCCACCTGGCAGCGGCTGTGGCACGTCACGCTGCCCATGCTGCGGCCCAGCCTCCAGGTCGCGCTCATCCTGCGGACCATCCTGGCCTTCCAGGTGTTCGCCGTGGTCATCGCCCTGGCCGGCACGCGCATGCCCGTCCTGACCAGCGAGGCCTACAACTGGTATAGCGGGAGCCGCAACCCCAACGTCGCGGGGGCGTATGCCCTGCTCATTCTGACGTTCTCCCTGGTGGCGACGGCGGTCTATCTGCGCGCCCTGCGCACCCGCGACGAGGAGATGGGCCTATGACCACGACCGACGTGACCTTCAACGTGGAGCCGGCCCAGCGGTCACGCAGCCGCCGGCTGAGTCGAGCCGGGCTGTACGCCGGGGCCATCGCGCTCACCCTGTTCATGCTCATTCCGGTCTACCTGGTCGCCATTGCCGCGTTCAGCCCGCGTGACGCCATCTACCAGTACCCCAAGGCCGTCGTGCCCAGTCAGTTCTCCGTGGACACGATGCAGTTCTTTGTCAACTCGCGCGGTGTGCTTGACTCGACGCGCAACAGCTTCCTGGTCGGCCTGCTGACGCTGGCCCTATCACTGCTGATTGGCGCGCCGGCCGGCTACGCCCTGGCGCGCTTCATCTTCCCCGGCCGCGACGCCTTCAAGATGCTCATCCTGACGACGCGCGCCTTCCCCATCGTCATCCTCTCCATTCCGCTGGCCGTCAACTTCATCAAGTGGGGGCTGTACGACACGCTGTATGGCGTGGCCCTGGCGCACACAGCCCTGGCCCTGCCGGTGACCATCCTGGTGACGAGCAGCATCTTCATGGGCGTGTCACGCGAGTTGGAGGAGGCCGCGCTGACCCTCGGCTGCAACCGCGTGCAGGCGTTCGCCAAGGTCGCCCTGCCGCTGGCCCTGCCCGGCCTGACGGCGTCGGCCATCTTCACCTTCGTCCTGTCGTGGAACGAGGTGTTCGCGGCGACCATCCTCACCCTCCGTAACCGCACCCTGCCCGCGCTGGTGATGAGCCAGTTGAACGACTCGCCGCTCTACTTCCGCTTCGCGGGCGGCTTTTTCCTGGTCTTCCCGGCCCTCATCTTCATCTTCCTGATTCGCAAGTACCTGCTAGGCATGTGGGGGCAGGTAGTGAAATAGACGGAGGACGGAGGACGGAGGCGTAATGCGTGATGCGTAATACGTATTCCGTATGCTGTATTCCAGCCTCGGTCGTCCGTCTTCCGTCTTCCGTCCGTAGGAGGCGCTATGGCTGAGATTCGCATTGACACGGTCCGCAAGGTCTTCGGCAAGTTCACCGCGCTCAAGGATGTGTCGCTCACCATCCACGACCGCGAGTTTATGGTCCTGCTGGGGCCGAGCGGCTGCGGCAAGACGACGCTGCTGCGCTGCATCGCCGGGCTGGAGTACCCGCAGCGCGGGCGCATCTACATCGGGGGCCGCGACGTAACGGACGAGCCGCCCCGCCGCCGCCAGATCGCCATGGTCTTCCAGAGCTACGCCGTCTTCCCTCACC
>CAZFUK010000570.1:0-3803 GCA_964522005.1 uncultured Anaerolineales bacterium
GACATGATCGTTGGGGTTGATGCCTGGGTCGTTCTCGGCCAGCTGGCGGCAGCGGCTCGCGATCACCTCGTTGGCGTTCATATTGGTCGAGGTGCCTGAGCCGGTTTGGAACACGTCGATGGGGAACTCGGCGTCCCAGTGACCCTCGGCCACTTCCAGGGCCGCCTCTTTGATGAGCGTGGCCTTCGCGTGGTCGAGCAGGCCCAATTCCTCGTTGACCTGGGCCGCCGCCAGCTTAATCAGGCCCAGGGCGCGCAGGAAGGAACGCTGGAAACGCAGATTGCTGATGGGGAAATTTTCGATGGCTCGCGCGGTGGATGCGCCATAGAGGGCGTTGGCAGGCACCTGCATCTCGCCCATGCTATCGCGCTCGATTCGCGTCGCGCCGGTGTCCACAGGAGTAGTCATCGTCGGCCTCCTATGCTCCCGCTACGTCGTTCGGGTAGGCGGGTGGCTTATCACTCGGCTGGGCGCCGGCCCGAGCCGGCGCTGGTCAGCGAGAGGAATTGTACACCGAGCGGGGGTGTCTGTCCAGAAGTGAACACAGAGGAGAAGGGGGAGACGTAGGGGCGAGGTGCCCTCGCCCGCCGTCCCCTTATCAGGCGGGGGCAGGCGTAGGGGCGAGGGGACCTCGGCCGTCGCCCCTCCCTCGTTAGGGGAGGGGACGGGGGACAGGTCCCACTTCGCGTTCCACGCCTGTGACACGCCACCGATAAGAGGAGGGTAGCTCTAGCTGCTCACGCGGTCGGAGGGGGCCGCGACCTTGGCCGGGCGGCGGTCGTAGCGGCGGATAGCGCTGATACCGCCGTCCCGCACCTGCATCATATCCACAATGGGGTTCTCGACGCCCTGGCGCTGCGCCTGGACGCCGCGATACTCGCCCTCCTGGGTGCCGCGAAAGACATACTCGGCGGCGACGGTCTCGCCCTCCGCGATAATCGTCTGGATATCGAGGCGGCAATCCGGGAAGGCTTCATACAGGTCCTGAATTAGCCGCCGCACGGCGTCGCGGCCATCCAGGGGGTGGCCCTCCGCTTCAGCCTGCTCCAGGGTCACGTCTTCCGTCAGGTGTTCCAGGGCACGGTCGAGGTCATGGCGGTTCCAGGCATCAAACCAACTCTGCACGGTTTCACGGGGGTTCTGAGGCATAAAAATATCTCCTTTGACCAATCTCTGTCAAAGGAGATGCAAGGGATATGCCACTAACCGGCGTGGCGCTAGAGCTTGAGCTTGCGGAAACCCTCGACGTACACCGGGTCCGCCGTCTCCAGGTCGCGCTTCTGCATGCGCTCGCGCATCCGCTGCGCCAGCCCGTCCATATCCTTAATCTGAGACACGTGGCAGCGCAGGGCAGCGATCTTGCGCTCGAACGTGGCCGTGATGTCCACCCAGACGTCCGGGTTCAGGCTGCCCGACAGATAGACCTCGCGCACGTACATCGGCTCCAGCCCTTCCGCCAGCAAGTAGTCGAAGTAGTTGTGATTGCGGGCGGCGGGGAAAACCGCGTCGAGCGTCGCCAGGCCGACGGCGCGGTGGTCGGGGTGGTTGATGGTGTTGAACGAGGTGATGAGCGTCGTCGGGTCCGGGCAGATGATCCGCTCCGGTCGGACCTGCCGAATCACCTTGACCAATGCCTGCCGCAGGTTCAGGTCCGGCACGACCTCGCCATCGGGGAAGCCCAGCCAGACGATGTTGCGCACACCCAGCGTTTCGGCCGCCGCCTGCTGCTCTTCGACGCGCAGGGCGACCAGTTGGTCGCGGGTGATGGAGCGGTCGTCGGTGCCTTTGGAGCCATCGGTCACAATGCAGTAGGACACGTCCAGGCCTTCGCTCGTCCAGCGGGCGATGGTGCCGCCGGCCGAGAACTCCGGATCGTCGGGGTGGGCATGGATAACCAGGACACGTTGGATCGGGGGTTGGTCGCTCATTGGGGTGATCCTGTGTAGCGGCTGACGATGGCGAACAGGTCGTCCACGTCAAAGGGTTTGAGCAGGGTGTCGGTGACGCCTTCGGCCATGGCGGTCTCGGCGGCGCGGCTGTCGGCCGTCACCGCCACGACGGGCGCGGTCACCTGGCGGTCGCGCAGGGCGCGGAACAGGTGCGCGCCCGCCCGGCCCGGCTTGTGAACCTCGCCGCCATGCGCCGTGGGCAGGTGCATATCCATGAGAATGAGGGCCGGGGTTTGCGCCTCGGCCGCGGAGAGGGCCGTCTCGCCGTCGGAGGCCACCACCACTGCGTAGCCCTCCGTACTGAGGACCATTTCCATGAACAGGGCGATGGCGGGGTCATCCTCGATGACGAGAATGGGTAGCTCGGTCACGTGTGAGTCTCCAGAGTCCATGCGTCACCTCGTATAACGGACGGGGTTAAGGCGTGAGGTGGAGTGTCAGGTCGTCTCGGGTTATTCCTCTGGAGCCAACAGCAATATCTACGCCAGTTGACAACGGGTGACGTACAGGGACACGTAGCTGTTTCGTAATATTGCACACAGCCACGGGTTAGCGCCGCGCGACCGGGTTGGGGACGGGGTTGACCAGCAGTTGGTCGCCCTCGACCCGTACCGAGTACGTGTGCAGCGGCAGCGTGGCGGGGAAGGTGATGACCGCACCCGTGCGCACGTTGAAGCGCGCGCCGTGGCGGGGGCACTCGATCTGGTCCTCGTCCAGTTCACCCTGGTTCAGCGAGCCGCCGTCGTGGGTACACTCGTCGTCAATGGCGTAGAAGCCGCCATCCTCGACGTGGCAGATGGCAATGGGCGCGCCGAGCAGGTCGAAGTAGCGCACCTGGCCCGGCGGAATATCGGTTGTCCTGGCGACAGGGATGAAGTCGGTCATACTGTCTCTCTATAGATAGGAAGCACGTAGGAAGGATGGGCAAGGTGGGAAGGGCGGTAGGGGCGAGATACCCTCGCCCCTACCCTTGGGAAGTCTTTACGGAGCAACGCCGAGCGGTTGCCACAGCAGACGATTTATCCCACCGAGCCAATCATCTCCATCTGAATCAGGCGGTTGAGTTCGACCGCGTACTCCATGGGCAGTTCCTTAGTGAACGGCTCCATGAAGCCGAGGACGATGGTGGACATGGCCTCGTTCTCGCTCAGGCCCCGGCTCTGGAGGTAGAAGAGCTGGTCCTCGCCAATCTTGCCCACTGTCGCCTCGTGCGACATGAGGCAGTCCTGCTCCTCAATCTCGATATAAGGGATGGTGTCGGAGCGGCTGGCCGGGTCGAGGATGAGGGCGTCGCAGCGGACGTTCATCTTGCTGCGGGCCGCGCCCTTCTGGACCTTCGCCAGGCCGCGATACGTCGTGCGGCCGCCGCCCTTGCTGATGGACTTGCTCAGGATGGTCGAGGTCGTCTCAGGGGCGACGTGGACCATCTTGGCGCCCGCGTCCTGGTGCTGGCCGGGGCCGGCGTAGGCGACGGACAGCGTCTCACCCTTGGCCTTGCGGCCCATGAGGTAGACGGCGGGGTACTTCATGGTCAGGCGGCTGCCCAGGTTCCCGTCAATCCACTCCACCGTGCCCTCTTCGTAGGCGACGGCGCGCTTGGTGACGAGGTTGTAGATGTTGTTGGCCCAGTTCTGAATCGTCGTGTAGCGGCAGCGGCCGCCCGGCTTGACCAGAATCTCCACCACTGCCGAGTGCAGCGAGTTGGAGCTGTAGACCGGGGCGGTGCAGCCCTCGATGTAGTGGACCGAGGCGCCCTCGTCCACGATGATCAGCGTGCGCTCGAACTGGCCCATGTTCTGGGCATTGATGCGGAAGTACGCCTGGAGCGGCAGGTCCACGTGCACGCCCGGCGGC